>JBKKDH010000420.1:0-7458 GCA_046708445.1 Arthrobacter sp. | reverse complement strand
GTTCCGCTCAATGCGGTCCGGCCGCGCGTCGGCCACGCCGTGGATGATGGCTCCGCCGCCCGAGTGGCCCACCAGCACCACCTTGCCGTCGAGGGAATCCAGCTTCGCCACCACGGCGTCGATGTGGGTCCGCAGTCCGATGCCGGCCCGCGATGCGTCGACGGATTCGAGGCCGGGGAGCGTGAGCGGGTGGAGGCGGTGGCCGGCGGCGGCCAGGGGAGGAGTGACCTCATCCCACGACGACGCGTCCAGCCAGAATCCGGGTACCAGGATGATGTCCATGACCGAACCCTACCGGTGCTGCTCCGGCCCCTCAAGGGCAAGGGCACAGGCCAGGAATCAGGCTTCGACGGTGGCGGGCCCGCGCATGAGCGACCGCAGGTGATCTCCCCGGCAGGGGATGGCGGCGTCCACCAGGGCCCGGCTGTGCTCGTGGGACGGGCTGGCGAAGAACGCCTGTGTTTCGGCCACCTCAATTACGCGCCCGTCGAGCAGCACGGCAACCCGGTCGCACATGTACCGGACCACATCCATGTCATGGGAGATCACGATCAGCGACAGCCGGTGGTCGCGCTGCAGCCGCAACAGCAGGTTCAGGACGGTTCGCTGGGTCAGCGCATCCAGGGCCGAGGTGGCCTCATCGCAGATCAGCACCCGCGGATCCAGGAGCAGGGCCCTGGCAATCGTGGCACGCTGAAGCTGCCCTCCCGAGCACTGACCGGGGCGCCTGTCCAGCATGCATTCGTCCAGTTCCACCTCGGCCATGGCGTCCGCGATCCGGCGGGCCCGGTCCGCGGTGGTTAGCCCACGCCGGCGCAGGAGGGGCGCCTCCATGCTGGCGCGCAGCGTCATCCGTGGATCGAAGGAGCTGTGCGGTTCCTGGAAGACCAGCTGGACGGCGGTGGCCTCCGGGGCGCTGCCGGCGTCTTCCAGGTGACGGCTGATGGTGCCGCGGGTAACTTTTTCCAGGCCGACGACGGCGCGGGCCAGGGTGCTTTTCCCCGAGCCGGACTGGCCCAGGATGCCCAGGATCTCCCCGCCTTTCAGCTCCAGGCTCACATCCTCAAGCACGGTGTGCCGCCGCCTGCGCGGGCCAAAGGTCTTGTGCACCCCCGAAAGGGTGAGGACGTCCCGTTCGGCGGGGGCTGGCCGGCGGCGGGAGTCCGGCGCCAGCTGCGACGCCGCGAGCAGCTCACGGGTGTAGTCCTGCTGCGGCGCGGCCAGGACGTCGGCCGTGGGGCCGCTTTCCACGATGCTGCCTGAGTCCATCACCAGAACACGGTCGGCGAACGGTGCCACGGAGGCAATGTTGTGGGTGATGTACAGGACCCCGAGTCCGCGTTCCCGGCGCTCGCGGTCCAGGAGTTGGAGCACCTGCCGTTCGAGCATCTTGTCCAGGGCCGACGTCGGCTCATCCGCGAGCAGCAGCTGGGGACGGCCGGCGAGGGCGACGGCGGTCATGGCCCGCTGTGCCATGCCCCCTGACAGCTGGTGGGGATACGAGCCGAAGCCCCGGGCGGGATCGGCGAAGCCAACCTCGTGGAGCATCTCCACCGCCGAATCCCGGGCCTTCGCCCCACGCAGGCCGCCGTGAATGCGCAGCGGCTCCAGCAGGTGCTGGCCGATGGTCCGGTTGGGGTTGAACATCCGCTTGGGCTGCTGGAACAGCATGCCCACCTTGCCGCCGCGGACCGTATTGAGGTCCTCCTCCGCGGCGGCAGTGACATCGACGGAACCCAGCCGGATGGAGCCGGACGTGATGCCAAGCTGCGGCGGCAGCAGCCGCAGACAGGACAGGGCAGTGAGGGTCTTTCCTGAGCCGGAGCCACCCACGAGTGCCACAAATTCGCCCGCGCCAACAGACAGCGACAGGTCCCGGACGAGCGGTGCCTGGCCGGCGCTTCCGCTACCTGCGGCACCGGCTGCCCTGCCGCCGTCGTGCGTTCCGGAAACCCCAAGGTTCCGGACCTCCAAACCCTTGATCTCCAGGACGCTGTCCGGGACGCTCATTTTGCCTCCGCCGCGGGCAGAAGCAGGGGACCGGCGGCCATGTGCGCGGCGCGCTGACCCAGCAAAGTCACGCACAGCGCAACCACGAAGATCGCGAGGCCCGGCGCGAGGATGCCCAGCGGGGCGCGTTCGGTATACGGCTGTGCAGCGGCCATCATGGAGCCCCAGTCCGACTGCGGCGGCTGGACGCCGAGCCCGAGGTAGGACAGGGCGCCCACACTGATCAGCAACTGGCCGAACCGGAGCGTGGCCTGGCCCAGGATGGGGGCGGCCAGGTGCGGAATGACGTGCCGGAAGATAATGAACGACGGCGGGCAGCCCACCACGCGCGCGGCCTCCACGAAGCCGCGGCTTGAGACGTCATAGGCGAGGGTCCGGGCCAGCCGGGCGAAGGGTGTCCACCCGGTCACGGTCAGGGCCAGCAGGAGCGGGCCGAATCCGGTGCCCAGCGTCGCCACGATGAAGAGCGCCACCACCATCTCGGGAACCGCGAGCAGCACATCGTTGGTCCGGGTCAGGAACTCATCCAGCCACCCGCGCCGGCGCGCGCTGAGCACCCCGGCCGCTACGCCGAGCACACACGTCAGCACGGTGGCCAGCGCGGCCACGGACATGGAGAACCGGCCGCCTTCAAGGAGCCGGCTGAGGGTGTCGCGGCCCAGATGGTCGGTGCCCAGCCAGTGTTCAGCGGACGCCGGGGCCAGCCGCGCGGCAAGGTTCTGCTCCGAGGGCTGGTACGGGTAGATCCACGGTGCAATGAGGACCGCCAGGACGACGACGGCGAGCACCACAGCCGCCGCAACGGATGCGACCGGGCGCCTACGCATAGCTGCCTTCCACGGCCGGGCTGAGCATGCGATGCGCGAGGTCGGCCAGGGTGGTCACGGTGACGGCGAGGGCCACAACAACCACCACCCCGCCCTGGGCCAGCGGTATGTCGCTGTTGATGACGGCGTCGAACAGCAGGCGGCCCATGCCCGGCACCGCGAAGATGACCTCCACGATCACCGAGCCGCCCAGCAGGCCGGCAAACCAGACGGCGAAAAGGGTGGACAGCGGGACGAGGCCGTTGGGCACCACGTGCCGCAGGACTGCCTGGGCATGGCTCAGGCCCCTTGCCCTGGCAGCGGGAACGTGTTCGGCGGCGGCAGCTTCGATCATGCCGGAGCGGACAGCGGACGTGAAGTAGCTGATGGGCCGCAGGGCCAGGGTGACCGCCGGCAGGACCATCGACGCCGGGCCCGCCCAGCCTGCTGAAGGCAGGACGGAGAGTTTGAGTGCGAAGACCAGCACCAGCAGCGGCGCCACCCAGTACTCCGGCATGGCGATGAACGACTGCGTGACAGTGGTGATCACCCGGTCCGTGGCCTTCCCTTGCCGCAGCCCTGCCGCGATCCCCAGCGGCAGGGACACCACGACGGCGAGGCCCAGGGACAGCACCACCAGGCTGAGCGTCACAGCCAGGGCAGGCAGTACCTGGTCCGCCACCGGGGTCCGGCTCACGTGCGAAAGTCCCATGTCGCCGGTGATGATGCGGCCCAGCCAGCGGAAGTACTGGAGCGCCAGCGGATCCTGCAGGCCGAGGCTGAGGCTCAGCGACTGCACGGCGGCGTCATCCACCACGTCCCCGGACACCCGCGACCGGATGATCTTGCGGACGGGGTCCCCCGGCGTGAAGTACGGAATCAGGAACACCGCGAAAGAGGACACCACAACGGCCGCCACCAGCGTGGTTGTTCTCTTGGCAATGAAGGGGAGCATGGCGGAGGCAGGTGCCTAGGAGCCCGACTTGGCCGTCTTGGCGGTCAGGACGTAGCGGGACAGCGGGTCCTGGACGTAGCCCAGCACGTTGGTGCGGACCGCATCCGTTGCCTGCTCGTTGACAAGCCAGACGTTCACGGCCTCTTTGGCGAGGATGCTTCCGGCGTCCGCGTACAGCTTGTACCGCTCGTCGGGGTCCACAGTCTTGGCCGCTTCGCCCACGATGCGGTCATACTCCGGGTTGCAGAAGTGGCTGAGGTTGTACGCTCCGGTGCAGGTGTAGTCGGCGGTGAGGAATCCGATCGGATCGGCGATGTCGATCAGGCGGTTCCGCTGGCTGAGCAGCATGTCGTAGTTGCCTGCCAGGACTGCGGGCTCCGCGGCGGCGTATTCCTTGGCCTGGATGCTGACGGGGATCCCGACGGCCTTCAGGTTCTCCTGAATGACGGCTGCCACGTCGGCGAACTCCGCCCGCTCCACGATGGCGATGATTTCCAGCGGCCGGGCCGCGGTGTAGCCGGCGTCTGCCAGCAGCTTCTTGGCGGCGTCCAGGTCCTGTTTCGGGGCTTCCTGCTTGTCGCCTGCCCAGGGTTCGGACGGCGCGAAGACACCCTTGGCCGGGAGGGCCGCACCCTCGTAGACGCTGGCCGCCAGCGACTCAAGGTCCAGTGCATCGCGGATCGCGGTCCGGACGTCCGCGTTGTTCAGCGGCTCCCTGCCGTTGTTCAGGTAGAGGGTGGCCGTGCGCGGCGAATCCGCCTTGTTGACCTTCACGCCGTCGGCGTTCTCCAGTGTGGCCAGGCTGGCCACGGGAATGGAAAGGGAAATGTCGGCCTCTCCGGTCTGGACCTGGGCGGCGCGGGTGGCGCCGTTGGTGATGAACCGGACTTCGGCACCGGCCAGCTGCACGTCGCCGCCCCAGTAGTCCTGGTTCCGTTCCAGGGTCAGGGACTGCTGGGACACCTCGGAGGCCGGGACGAATGGCCCGGTGCAGTGCCCGAAGGGATCCAGGTTTTCTCCGGCGTACGCGGCCGGGGCAAGGATGCCGGCGTTAACGCTGGCCAGCCGGTACGGGACCAGCGGGCTCTCGGTGGGGGTGGTGACCCGGACAGTGTTGGCATCCACCGCGGTCACGGCGCTGACCATTTTGCTGTTGAAAGCGCGGGCCGGGACGGTGGCGGCGAGGACGTGGTTCAGGGCGCTGGCCACGGACTCGGCGGTGAGGTCCGTCCCGTCCTGGAATTTCACGCCTTCGCGGATGGTGAAGTCCCAGTCGAGGGGGCTGGACTGCGTCCATTCGGTGGCCAGCATGGGCACCACTTCGCCCTTGGCGGCGTCGTAGCTGGTCAGCGTCTCAAGGCACCCGGAGAGCGACAGGACGTACGCGGCATCGGATTCGAGCGCCCAGTTGGCCACGGGTGCGCGGAAGTTGTCCACTACAATCCGCTGGTTGGTGTCGGCCGTCGGGGTCGCAGTGCCCTGTTGGGCCTGGCCGCCGGTGAAACCGCAGCCGCTGAGGGTTAGAAGGGCGACAACGCCCAGGGTGATCCGGGATCGGTTGAAAGGACGCACGAAAAAACCGCCTAGCAGGACCCGAGAGGACGTCGGGTGAAAAATGGGGACTACTTAGGTTAGCCTTGCCTGCCGCAAAAGGTGAATTCCGCGCGCAGGGCCACCGTAATACTCCAGCTCAACATCACGCTGCAGTACTGCGGTGGCCCTGCTTCCCCCGTACTTCCTTCCGGGCAATTCCCGCCGGTTACTGCTTGACGGAAAGTCCGACGGCGTCGGTGGTCACCTTGCCGTGGGCGTTCCGGAACACGGCCCGGACCTGCAGTCCGTCCTGTTCCGGGGCTGCCGTGAACTGCAGCGTGGACCGATAGGTGCCCTCGTCCGTCCGCCGGGTGGCAGGCTGGGTTTCGGTCGGCTGCCAGGAGGTGCCGCCGTCGGACGATGTTTCCCACACGGCCACCGGGCCGGGTGTTCCGGTGGCGGCGGCACTGACGGTGGCCGTACTGCCCGCCTTCACGGCCGTGGCCTTGGGCTGTTTCTGGACCTGTGGAAGCTCCACGGTCTGGTCGAACTCCGGCCAGCCGTCCACCCAGTTGATCTTCTGCAGGCCGAGCGTGGGGAAGTACGGGATCTCCTCGTTGGAGGCGTCGTAGTAGTGGAACGCCAGGTAGTCGCCGAAGACGGACTGTCCGCCGGGCCCGGTGATGGCTCCGTGCGCATCGAGCACCACAGATCCGCCGCCGCCGAACATGTCGCGGCCGTCCTTGTCCAGGTACGGCCCCTTCACCGAGGCGGAACGTCCCACCGCCACCTTGTAGGTGGAGTCCGCGCCGCGGCAGCAGGAGTCGAAGGAGACAAACAGGTAGTAGTAGCCGTCGTGTTCGGTGATGTACGGGGCTTCGACGGGGTTGCCGGGCATAAAACGGTCCGCGATGTTCACGGTCTGCGACTGCCAGCCTTCCACCGGCTTGCCCGTGGGCCATTCAATCGGGACCAGGAAGATCCCGTACCAGAACGATCCGATCGCCATGTAGGGGGTGCCGTCGGCATCCTCGATGATCCCGGCGTCGATCGCGTTGAACGTTTTGCCGGGGTTGTTCGGATCCAGGCCCGTGGCCGGGGAAGACACCACCAGACCCTGGTCCACCCACTCATAGTCAGGATCGCTGGGATCGAGGGTGGTGTTGGTGGCCAGCGCCGTGAGGGAATTGTTTCCGCCGAAGCGCGACGCCGAGTAGTACAGGTAGTAGGTTCCGTTGTGTTCGGTGATTTCCGGCGCCCAGAGATTGCCGGGGAGCTCGCCGTCGGAGAAGTGCTCATCGATCCAGGCCGGTATCCGGTCCCAGACGGTGCCGGTGTACTCCCACGTGGTTCCTTCATTATGCGAAGAAAACATCTGGATGGTGCCGCCGTTTTCCCGGTTCAGGAGCCCGGTGGAGTACACGTACCAGGTGCCGTCGTCGGCGATGATCAGGGCGGGATCGTGGATGGGTGAGGTCTCGCCCACCACCGATTTTCCGCCGGGGAGGTCGGCGGGCAGGTTGGTCTGGGCGGCCGGTGCCTTCCAGGCCGTTGCGGCTGTGGGGTTCGTTGCTGCCTGGGCTGTTATTCCCTGTGCGGGGGCCGAGGCTGTGGCTGGTGGCAATGCCAGGGCCGACAGGGCGAGGCCGGTAATGGCCGCCAATCCTGCGGCACGCACAGCCCAAGAACGTGACTTCGTCATCACGTGATCCTTCCGAAGAGTTGTCCGGGAAATGTGTTCACGGGCGTCGGGGATGCGCCGAGGCCAACAATTGTTGCAACGTTGTAAAGAGAAATATTGCATGCGGTGCCGCCAGGGTCAAGGGGCGGACCGGCGGAGTGGAAACTAATTCGCATCACCCCTTGACGGCGTCCGAGCGACTGTGTGATGGTTTCTTACAACGTTGCAAACGAACCACCCCGGATGCGGGTCCGCCACAGCGGACTGCGGGGCCGGCTCTCCACCAGCCAATACACTTGATCGCTCAACCCAACCCGGAAGGACTGCGTGATGATGAAGTCACGTCCCATGGCCGCTACCCTGGCGCTCTTTACCGCCGCCGGCCTGATGCTCGGCGGATGCTCCGCCCCCACCGGTGGGGACACCGGCGAAAAGAAGCTGACCTTCATGTTCCGCGGAGGTGAGGACGAGAA
>JBKKDH010000419.1:0-3283 GCA_046708445.1 Arthrobacter sp. | reverse complement strand
AACACGTGGGTCCTCACCAGGACGTCGCAGGACTGACCGGCTCTGGGCCCCGCGGCCACGGGCCCGGCGGCGCCGGGGCGGGGACGCCCCGGTCTGCGGGCTACGGAACGAGCTGCACCGAAACGGTGGCGCCGCCGCCGGGCGTCCCACTGATCCGCAGCTCGCCGCCGTGGGCCCTGGCGATCCTTCGGCAGGTGGACAGGCCCAGCCCTGTCCCCGGGCCGTCGCCTGACCGGTTGAGCCGGACGAGGGGTTCCACGGCACGCTGCCTGTCCGCGGCGTCGATCCCTTTGCCGTTGTCCGCCACGGTGACCACCGTTCTGCCCTCACCTGTCACGGCGCTGACGCTGACGTGCAGTGCACGCTCCCTGCTGCTGTAGTTCAGGGAGTTGGCCAGGAGGTTCTGCAGCAGGGTCCGCAGCTGCGCCCGGTCCGCCACCAGCCCGGCGTCCTCGCAATGGATGCCGCTTGCGTCCCCCAGGTCCAGGCCAAGGTCGTGAACGGCCTCGGCGGTAACGGCCAGCAGCGATAGCCGCTCAGGGCGCAGCGTTCCGCCCACCCTGGAGTAGTCCAGGACGTCCTCAAGGGTCCCCAGCATGCGCCGCCCGCTTCCGCCGATCAGCGCCAGATATTCGGAGGCGGGGTTCCCCGCCGGAATGTCGGGGTCGTCCTCGGCCAGCTCCACATAGCCCAGGATGGTGGTCAGCGGGATTCGGAGGTCATGGCTGACCCGGCCCGCGAACTCCCCCAGCACGGCGTTGCTGCGGCGCAGTTCTGCCAGGGCGTCGCTGAGCTGCAAGGTGCGGTGCTGGAGTTCCAGCAACTCCACCACCTGATGGGCCAGCACTTCCAGCATCGCAATCTGATCCGGCTGCGGGGCGGCTGGCTGGTCGGAGAAGACACACAGCGAGCCCAGGGTAAATCCGGAGGCGGTCTGCAGCGGAATGGAGGCATAAAAGCGGACGTTGGCGATCTCGCCGGTGACAAAGGGGTTCCCGACGAACCTGGGGTCCTGGGACGCGTCGTGCACCACTGTCGTCTTGCCGCGGAGGAAGACCTTCGCGCACATCGAGTCCTCGCGGGTGCAGACGCCCGGCTCAACCCCTGATGCAGCAATCTGGAGCTGCTGGTCCTCGGTAATAATGTTGACCACGCTGTACGGCACGGCACAGAGGCGGGCAGCAAGCCGCACCAGGTTGTCCAACGCACCCCTCGCCTGCGCATCGGTCAGCACCGGGACTTCGCCGGCGTTGGCAGGCATCAGCCCGTATTCCCGCAGGCCAAGCTCGCGCGCGGCGTCCTGATCGGTCAGCATTTGCATAGCCGCCCCGTCCGTATTCTTCGTGTTTCCCCAACATTGTCGACACAAGCCTTGGCTCTCACGCGATGATACCGGGTCGTGCTGACGGCTGCTGTAGTCTCTTGACACCACGCACACCGTAGACTTCAATATTACGTATGCTGAAATAACAGTTCCATGATGCGGAAGCTTTGACGTGATGGGGCCATTCATCCCCTCTGCCGAAGCCGCCGGAATACCGGTCCTCCGCATAGCCGTCACCATGGATGCCAGCACTTGCAACGAGGAACCAGCCAGCATGAAGCTTGCCGAATTCAACAGCACGGACACGGCTGCGGCCGCGGACGCGCTGAAACCCTGCATCGACGTCCAGCGATGGGTTGAGGCCATCACCGCGGCCCGCCCTTTTTCCTCGCGGGCAGCGCTCCTGGACTTTGCGGCCGAGGCCGCGGCACCCTTCACGGCTGCCGAGGTTGAAGCAGCCATGGCACACCACCCCCGCATCGGCGAGCGGCCCACGGCCAGCACCGCTGAGGCTTCCAAGTCCCGTTCGGAGCAGTCCGGCGTGGACCCCTCGGACAACGGGACCGCCGCGGCGCTGGCCGCCGGCAACCGCGCCTATGAGGAAAAGTTTGGCAGGGTCTTCCTGATCCGCGCCGCCGGACGGACGGCCCCGGAAATCCTGGCCGCGCTCAATACCCGGCTCACCAAAACGCCAGCCGAAGAAGACGCCATTGTCGCCCAACAGCTGCGCGAAATCGCCCTGCTGCGCCTTGAAGGAGTGATCAGCGAATGAGCGTTTCCCATGTCACCACCCATGTCCTGGACACCGGCGCCGGACGCCCGGCGGCGGGGGTCGCCGTCGTCCTTTCCCAGCACGACGGCGGCACCTGGCACCAGCTCGCCGTTTCCGCCACCGACGCGGACGGCCGCGCGAAAAACCTCGGGCCCGAGCAGCTGGCACCCGGGCGCTACCGGCTCAACTTCGGCACCGGCGAGTACTACGCCGCCCTCGGTACGGCCACGTTCTTCCCAGAGGTGGACCTCATCTTCGAGGTGACCGGAACGGAGCACTACCACGTGCCGCTGCTGCTGAGCCCCTTCGCATACTCCACCTACCGCGGCAGCTGACGCTCTCGCCCGACGCAAAAGCGTCACTTTCGGCTCTGGCGGGTTACCCCACGCCCGGAATGGCGGGAGCTGGTGGACTGGTCCGGGCCAAAAGTCACGCATTCCGGTCGGGACGCTGCCCCGCCGGTCGCGGCAGTAGGCTTGATGGCATGGCTTTTGAAGAAACCCCCGCTGAACGCCGCGAGGTCACCGTCCGCCGGGCACCCAAATATGTGCCCTTCCTCATCCTCGGCGGCCTCGTCGGCGTTGCGGTGGCTGCCGTCGTCGCCTACGGGCTCCCGGGCGACGAGAGCTTTGACCGTGGCTCAGTGTTCGGGTTCTTCCTGGTGATGTTCGGCGCCGGCGGGGCGATTCTAGGTGCCGTCACGGCCCTTCTCCTGGACCGGCGGAGCGTCAAACGCCAGCAGCGCGCCATCGTGGAAGCCGTCCCCGACTCGGAACCGGACGACGGCGCCTTGCCGTAGGCACAAGCACAGCACAAGCACAGCCACAGGCGCAGGCCCAGTCATAATCGCCGCCGCGGAAAAGTCTTACCCCATGTCGTGAGATAATCGACCAGTGGCACGCGGCGATGGAAAACTTTCTCATGATCTTCTCCCTGGCGAAAAAGGCCTTCAGGACGCTTGTGGCGTTTTCGGGGTCTGGGCACCAGGTGAAGAAGTAGCAAAACTCACCTATTACGGGCTGTATGCACTACAGCACCGCGGTCAGGAGTCGGCTGGTATAGCTACCAGTGACGGCAAGCGGATCAACGTCTACAAGGACATGGGCCTCGTTTCCCAGGTCTTCGACGAGACCACGCTGAACACCCTGACCGGGCACCTGGCGGTGGGACACTGCCGCTACTCCACC
>JBKKDH010000418.1:0-3513 GCA_046708445.1 Arthrobacter sp. | reverse complement strand
ACCTTGTCCAGCAGGGTCTTCTTGCCTCGGACAACGCTGACGGAAGCCAATTCCAGAACATCACTCATAGGAGTAGACACTAGGACAAAACGGGGACCTACTGATAACTGATACGGCCGCTGCGACGCGGGTCACCACCGTCGTCACAGTGCGGCTATTGTCCAGGGCCCGCTCCTGCGCAATGAATTCGGGCCGGACCCCGGCGCTGGCTAAGATTGCAGCCATGACTCCGAACGTGACTGCGGTCAGCTACGGCCCGAAACTGACTGCCTCCGAGCTTGACCGGCTGCGCTCCGTGCTGGCCGGGAGCGGCGCGACCTTCCAGTCCGAATCCCGCGGCGGGGACAGCCGTTTTGAGGTCCACACCGCCGAACTGGCCGTCGCAGACGGCACGGATTCGGGCATCGCCGCGCTCCGCCGCACCGTAGCCGAGGCCGCGCAGGCCGGCCTGGACACCGCGATCGTTCCAGCCGGACTCCGCGCCGCCCAGCGGAAGTTCCTGATCATGGACGTCGATTCGACCCTGATCCAGCAGGAAGTCATCGAACTCCTGGCCGCCTACGCGGGCAAGCGCGAGGAAGTTGCCGCCGTCACCGAAGCGGCCATGCGTGGAGAACTGGACTTTGCGCAGAGCCTGCACGCACGGGTGGCCGTGCTCGCGGGACTGCCGGCCGCCGTCGTCGACTCCGTCCGTGCGGAAGTGAAGCTGAGTGAGGGTGCCGCCGAACTGGTGGCCGCGTTCAAGGCTGCGGGACATGTGGTGGCGGTGGTCTCCGGCGGTTTCAACCAGATCCTGCGTCCAATCGCCCAGGACCTTGGCCTGGACTACTGGATCGCCAACGAGCTCGAAATCGTGGACGGCGCCCTGACGGGCAAGGTGCTCGGTGCCGTGATCGACCGTGCCGCTAAGGAAAAATACCTGCGGGAATGGGCGGCCGCCGAAGGAATCGCGATGGAACACACCATTGCCGTGGGTGACGGGGCCAATGACCTCGACATGCTGGGAGCCGCCGGGATCGGGGTGGCCTTCAACGCCAAGCCCGCCGTCCGGGCGGTGGCCGACTCCGCCGTCAACATGCCCTACCTGGATGCGGTAAGGCACATCGCCGGGGTCTGAGCTTCGGACTCCGTCCGGCCTTCCGGATCGACCCGGCCGGGTCAATCCGGCCGGTCCAATCAGCCGGTCGGCGGCGTGAACTGGCTCGCTGTGAAGACCGCTCCGCCGGGATCCTGGATCAGGGCGGTGCGCGTCCACTCCGTATCGTCGTGCCCGAGGATGACGGCGCCGAGGCGCTCTGCATCCTCGGCCGTGCGGTCCCGGTCTGCGACAGTAAACGTCACGTGCCACTGCGGACGCTCCCCAAGCGCCGTAGAGGCAAGCCAGGCGACAGCGTCCTCGAAGCCGCGTGGTGCGAGGTCGCCGGCCTGGCGAACCCTGATGTTGGGGTCGACAGTAGCTTCGAGGTGATCCCCGTATCCGGGTCGGCGGATCATGATTCCGAAGTCGAGGTCGTCGAATTGCCAGTCGAAGGCCTTCGTGTAGAAGGCGATGGCAGCCTCGGTGTCTTTGGTGTGGAGGTCGCTGAAGTTCCATCCACCGGGACCGTTGACCGCCTGGGCACCGGGTCGTTCCCGGGCCTGCCAGATACAGAACTCGACGCCTTCAGGATCTGCCAGCACCGCCTGCACACCTCCCAGGCCAGCGTCGGCAGGAGCCGATTTCAGTGTTGCGCCGGCAGAGACCAGGTGGCGCACGGCGGCATCCGCCTCGTCAACAGAGACGTAGGTGTTCCATGCGGCGGCTCCGGAGCCTGGGCCCGTGATCGCGGCGGCCTCCTGTCCGGCGAGCGTGGCTATGACGTACCTGCCACTGCCAGTGCCGCCGGCCGGGGCAGCGTCCTCGAACTCCCACCCGAAGATACTGCCGTAGAAGTGCACGGCTGCCTCCACGTCGGGCTGCCGGGTGTCTACCCAACAGGGAACACCTGCCGGATAGCTGCGGCGCGTCACCTCTGGTTGCTGTGCCATGCATAAGACCCTAGGCGCCGCTGCCTCCGTAGACAACGGCGTCGATTCATGGGTTGGGTTCAGGAAAGACATGAGCTCCGGGCAGGAGTGTGCCCGGAGCTCGTCACGGTGAAGGGTGTGCCGCGTGGACAACTTTGATGGGATGCCCGAAAGCGCTAGTTGGCGCCCTTGCCGAAGTAGTCGGCGCCGCCGGCGTACTCCGTGTGGCCGGATTCGACGTCGGCGGTGGCCATGCTGGCCACCACTTCGGCGAACTCCTCCACAGAGTAGAGCTTGCCTGCCTCGGCACGGCGGGCCTCGATGGCGCCCGGGTTGGACCGGTCCAGCAGGGTTGCCGTGACGGTGCCTTCGATCATGTCGCCGGAAACGACCACCAGCGAGATGCCCTTCTCGGCAAGGTTGGGGAGCAGTGCGCGGAGCGCGTCCTCGCCGGCGCGCTTGCTGCGGGCTACGGGCTCGTACTCGGGCATGGTGGGCACGGAGTTGATGAAGTGCGCCTGGTGGCTGGTCACGAAGACCACGCGCGAGCCCTCCTTCATCAGCGGCACAGCTGCGTTGAGCATGTTGACCTGCGCGTCCCGGTTCAGCTTCAGTGCGTAGTCGTCCTCCATGCCGGATTCCATGCCGCCGGAAGCGTTCAGCACCAGGACATCCAGCGAGCCGAAGTTCTCCATGGCTGCACTGGCCAGGGCCTGCACGCCTTCCAGCGTGGTCAGGTCCGCCCCAACGGCCGTTGCACGGCCCCCGGCGGCTTCGATTCCAGCAACCACTTTGTTGGCGCGGGGCGCCTTCTGGCGGTAATTAACCACGACGGCGGCGCCCTCGCCGGCCAGGATCTTTGCCACTTCGGCGCCGATTCCGCGTGAGGATCCGGTCACGATGGCGGTTTTGTTGTCCAGCAGTCCCATACGAGCTCCCTTTGTTCGAAACGTCTAAATCGCTTGAGGTCTGCAGTCCATCATGCCAGCGCGGGCCCAGAATTCGCTTGTGTGACCCCCACAAAGAAGGCCTGTCGAGCTAGTGTTCGGTGTGCCTCCCGGACCTGTACTGTCCGGCGTAGGCTCGCCCCATGACGAACCGCCGGGAGCCTGGGAGGCACCGCCCATGACTGCCGCGGCCGGCGCTGAGTCCACGCCGGAAGAGGTCTTCCGCAACTCACCGGACGGCCTGCGGCTCTGCCACGTCATCCGAGACACCGTCCTCAGCACCGTTCCGGCCACCGTCCGCACCACCACCAGCCAGGTGGCCTTCCGGAACCGTCGCGGGTTCGCCTACGTCTGGAACCCGCGGCGCCACCTCAAGACCGACGTTCCGGCGGTTCTCTCCATCGCCCTGCCCCGGCGGGTCGAGTCGTCCCGGTTCAAGGAGGTGGTCCCCCCCTCCCCCGGCGTGTGGATGGACCACCAGGAAGTCGCCACCCCAGCGGAGATAGACGAAGAGGTGGCGCAATGGCTTAGCGCAGCGTTCGGCGCCGCTGGCGGACCG
>JBKKDH010000417.1:0-4182 GCA_046708445.1 Arthrobacter sp. | reverse complement strand
TAGATTTCTTTGGGTCTCGTGGGCTCGTAGTTGTGTATATTTGACAGGGGGGGCGGGTTGTGGCCTGCCGTCGTCGGCGCGCTGTGGAGCAGCGTGCTGGTGAACTATTTTTCGACGCCGCCGGTGGGGGATCTTGCAGTCAGTGATCCGCAGGACTTTCTCTCCCTGGGCATCTTTGTGGGGGTTTCCGTGGCAGTCGCCGGTGTGGTGGACAGGTCTGCCCGCCGGTCAAAGGAAGCCGCCCGCGCCCAGGCCGAGGCCGCCACGCTGGGTGATCTCGCCTTGGGCGCCTCCCGGTCGGAGGACACCCTCGAAGGCCTCCTGGCGGAAGCCCTGGACGTTTTCGGTGCAACCGGCGCCGGCGTATTCAGCTGCCGGGCCGCAAAAGCGGAAGGTGCACCACCGGCGTCGGAACTCTCAGGGGACCGCGGCCGGGACGCTGAGGGTCGGGTTTGGCGGATGGTGGCCAGTGCCGGGGACACAGCCGGCTGGGAGCCAGGCGTCACCGGCCCGGCGGGCAGCACTGCAGAACCGGTCGACGCCGATACCCGGCTCGTGCTGTTCGGCCGGGAAGTGCCGGCTGCGGAAAGCAGGCTGCTGGGCGCCTTCGCGGTCCACGTGAAAGCCCAGCTCGAGCGCCGCCAGCTGGCGGTCAGCCGCCGCGAGGTGCTGCGCCTGGCTGAAGGGAACACCATGCGCACCGCCATCCTGCGTGCTGTATCCCACGACCTGCGGACGCCCCTGGCCGGGATCAAGCTCGCCGCAGGTGGACTGCTGCAACGAACAGTCACCTATACCCCTGCCGAGGCGAGGGAGCTGCTGGAAACCATCGATGAATGCACAGACCGGCTGGACCAGCTGGTGGGAAACCTGCTGGACATGTCGAGGATTACCGCCGATTCCGTCAGGCCCATGCTTGGGCCTGTGCGGTGGAGCGACGTTATATCCCCGGCCCTGCGTGGGCTCCCGGAGGGAACGGTCCGGGTAGAGCTGCCGGCCAACATGCCTACCGTGGAAGCTGATCCGGTGCTGCTGGAGCGCGTGATCGCCAACATCGTCGAAAACGCGGTCAAGTACGCGCCAGGTTCCGGTATCACCATCACCGGCGCCTCCGACGGGATGGGCGCAGCCACCCTGGACGGCTATCCTTCCGGTGAGTTGCGGGTCATCGACCACGGTGCCGGCGTACCCGCCCGAAAGGTGCTGGAGATGTTCCAGCCGTTCCAGCGGCTCCACGACCTTCCCCAGTCCACTGGCGTGGGCCTGGGCCTGGCCGTCGCGGACGGATTCGTCAAAGCTATGGGCGGCACGCTGACCGCACAGGAGACTCCCGGCGGCGGACTGACCATGGTCATCACGCTGGCCCTTTCCACCGGCGAGGCCGGCGCGCGCCATGCGGCAGGCCAGCCTCGGCAGGAGGCCACGTGAACACGGCCCAGGAATACTCTTCCGGCTCGCAGGCCGGCCACCGGACCAGCGTCCTCGTTGTCGACGACGACCCCCACCTGCTGAAGGCGCTCCGGATCACGCTCCAGGCCCATGGTTACGCCGTGGATACAGCGGCCGACGGCGGGACCGCCCTGCGTGCCGCATCGCACCGGCCGCCGGACCTGATGGTCCTGGACCTCGGACTGCCGGACCTGGACGGAGCCGAGGTGCTGCGGGAACTCCGCCGGTGGAGCAGCTTGCCGGTGCTGGTACTGTCCGCCCGGCACGGCTCATCGGACAAAGTGGACGCCCTCGACGCCGGCGCGGACGACTACATCACCAAGCCGTTCGGCCTGGACGAGCTCCTCGCGCGGCTGCGGGCGCTCCTCCGCCGTGTCCCCGAACCGGAATCGGCGCCCACCGTGGCGGCGTCCTCCTTCACTGTGGACCTCGCCCAGCGGCGCGTCACCAGGGACGGCGATGCCGTGCGGCTGACGCCCACCGAATGGAGCATCCTGGAGCTGCTGGTCCGGAACCCGGCCCGGTTGGTGACGCAGCAGCAGCTCCTGCTTGACGTCTGGGGGCCTGCCTACCAGAAGGAAGCCAACTATTTGCGCGTGTACATGGCGCAGCTGCGCCGGAAACTGGAGACCGACCCCGGGAACCCGCGCCACCTGGTCACCGAGCCCGGTGTGGGGTACCGGTTTATACCCTGAAAACTGCGGGAAACGCGGCGGCCGGGAACCCTATGAAGCTCAGTGTAATTGGGGCAGTATGTTGACTGTTCCTTTCCGATTCCGTTCCGTACCGCAAGGAGATCCGTCCATGCCAACGACGCTCAACCCCTACCTTGGATTCCGCGACAACGCCCGGGAGGCGATGACCTTCTACCAGTCCGTTTTCGGCGGCGAACTCGCCCTCAGCACGTTCGGCGAGTTCCAGGCCAGCGAAGATCCGGCTGAAGCCGACAAAATCATGCACGGCATGCTGACCGCCAATAACGGGCTGGTCCTGATGGGAGCAGACACCCCCAACGGCATGGACCTCGCGCACGGCAGCTCCATATCGGTTTCCCTCAGCGGCGACGACGAAGCAGAACTGCGCGGCTACTGGGACAAGCTGTCCGGCGACGGCGGCTCCGTGACCGTTCCGCTGGAGCCCGCACCCTGGGGCGACATCTTCGGCATGTGCACGGACAAGTTCGGTACCGCCTGGCTGGTCAACGTCAACAACCCCCAGGCCGCCCCCGCGTCCTAGGGAAGCCCCAAGCCGTAGTCCTTGAGCAGCTGCCTCGCGCGGTGCGACGATAGAAGCGTGCAGCCCATCCTCGATTTCATGGCCCATTACTGGTGGCTGGTCTTTCCGCTCAGTGGTGTGATGGGCGGCTGGGCCAGGTCATGGCAGAACTCCACCGAGCGCAGGCACCAGCGCCGGGTGGAGCTCTACAAGCTGAAAAATCTGACGCTGCAGGCGGAGCAGGTAGCCGAGGCCGAAGTAGCGATGCTGATGGCAACCCATGATGGCGTCAATAAACGGTGGCTGGACTACGAGCTTGATGTAGGGAAGCTGATCGACTTTCCGTTGATGACTGATGTCCGCGAACCCCTGACCGTGGCGTTCCTGCGGGCCAAACGCGAAGCGGACGGTCTCCGGCCTGCCGCGGCCAAAGAATTGACGGCGCCGTCCCGGCTTGAGGCCTACCGCTCGGCCGTCAACGGCTACGAGGTTGCCTTCTCTGTGGCCGAGCGCGAAGCCAGGCGCATCAAAGATTCGAACTTTTCCGGCCCGGAGCGTGAACGGCTGGCCACGGCCAGGAAGCTGCTGCGGCTCGCGGAAGACAGCGCAGCCACGCCGGCCGAGCGCCAGGCAGCCTACAAACGGGCCCGCCGCGAACTGGACGGGCTCATCGTCCTTCCCGACGCCACGGTGGCCGCACTGGAGGAGAAAGTGGCCCCCATGCTGGACTCCGGCCACGCCTCGGACCACCCCCAACGCTGAAGCTGCGGTGCGGCTGTGCGGAACGTCACCCTCTATGTGGATGTGGACGGCGTCATCTGCCCGTTTGGTCCCGCCGGCAGGAGCGAATGGGGCAGTGAATGGTGCCATGGCGACGCCGGGCTGCTCCCGGTGGCCTATGCCCAGGAACTCGTGGACGGGCTGAATGGCCTTGCTCGGATGCCGCACATTGAATGCATCTGGCTTACCAGCTGGGAGGAGATGGCGGCGGAGTACCTGTGCCCAGCCATTGGGCTGGACGGCGGCCGGTGGCCGTACCTGACAGCTGACGGCGGCAATACGGGGGAGCGGTGGTGGAAGCTTGCGGCGCTCCAGGCGGACCTGGAGCGGCGCAACGCGGAGCGCATTGTGTGGATCGACGACCAGCTCCGGTTCGAACAGGAAGCACAGCAATGGGCCCGGTTCCTCGGTGCACGGATCCTTCTGGTGTCACCGGATCCACGGCTGGGAATTTCGCCGGCGGAACTCGAATCCGTCAGCTCCTTTCTGAGGCCGTCGCTGTTTTGACCTGATGCCCGGTACGCGTACGATCGATAGGGTTTCACACCGGTTGTGTTAACGCCACAGGTCATTCCACGCGAACAGCTGGTGAATTATCGTGTGCAAGGCAGCCGGGGGAAAGAAACTGCTGAACGTCGACTCTGCAGATTGGGCAACAGGTGGATATCACCTTCATGGTGGCGCTGGTCATCGCACTGGCACTATTTTTCGACTTCACGAACGGCTTCCATGACACCG
>JBKKDH010000416.1:0-6269 GCA_046708445.1 Arthrobacter sp. | reverse complement strand
GTCTGGACCACCGACAAGGACGGCATTCTGCTGGCGCTGCTCGCCTCGGAAATCACCGCGGTCACGGGCAAGTCCCCGTCCCAGCTCTACAAGGGCCTGACCGACCAGTTCGGCGCCCCGGTCTACGCGCGCATTGATGCCGCAGCCACCCGGGAGCAGAAGGCGGCACTCGGCAAGCTGTCGCCGTCGGACGTCACGGCGACCGAGCTGGCAGGCGAATCGATCACCGCCAAGCTGACCGAGGCCCCCGGCAACGGCGCGTCCATCGGCGGGCTGAAGGTCGTCACCGAAAACGCCTGGTTCGCCGCGCGCCCATCGGGCACCGAAGACGTCTACAAAATCTACGCCGAGTCCTTCAAGGGCGAGGAGCACCTCAAGCAGGTCCAGGCCGAAGCCAAGGCCCTGGTGGACGGCGTCATCGCCTAGGAGCCGTCGATGTCCGGTCAGGTTCATGTACCCGGACGGTAGGTCCTGCCGTAACCTCACGTCACGCGCCTGGCCTGCGGCGATGTGCCCATCCTGCGGAAACGTGGCGCCCCTATACTTGTGGTAGCAACGGCCGGGGGGCTTCCATGGAAAAACGACGCATCTGTCTTGTCATTGAGGACAATGACGACATCCGCGGACTGATCGGGATGGTACTGAAACGCGCCGGTTTCGAGATCCGTCCGGTAGCCACCGGAGCTGAAGGCATCGCTGGGGCAGCCGATCCGGCCGTCTCCCTCATCACCCTGGACCTGGGCCTGCCGGACATGGACGGCCACGTTGTGGCACGGGCCGTGCGGGCGCTGAGCTCCGCTCCGATGCTGTTCATTACCGCCCGGGCGGAGAATGATGACCTGCTCGCCGGCATGGCCTCCGGCGCAGCCGCCTACCTGACCAAGCCCTTCCGCGCCCAGGAACTTCGGGACGTCGCCAACCAGCTCTGCCCTGACCCCGCAGACGCCTCAGCGTCCAAGGGCGACCAGGCGGAACTGGCGAAGCGACGCCCCTAAAGCACCTGCTGCCTGACCGCGGGAACGATTAGACGGTGCGGACGACGTCGTCGTAGCTGAACTTGGGCTTCGCGGCGCCCCAGGCGTCCTCACCGGGCTGTCCGATGTTGACCACCAGGAAACTCTTCTGGTCGCCCGCCGGGAAGAACGCGGCGTCGATGGCACCGAAGTCGGCGCCGGTCATGGGTCCGGCTGCGAAACCGAGCGAGCGGACGGCCAGGATGAAATAGCCGGCCTGGAGGTGCGCGTTGTTGTTGCCGGTGGAGGCTGCAAGCTCCGGGGAGGCATCGTACATGGCCTTGGGCGCGTTGTAGCCGGGGAGGAAGTTATCCCACTGCCCGGCCCAGTCGGTGTCATAGCTGAGGATCGCCACGAGCGGAGCGGACGCGGTTTTCGCGCGGTTTCCGGACGAAAGGGCGTCCACGAGCTTGGCGCGGGCTTCGTCGGAGCGGACGTACGTGACGCGCAGCGGCTGGGAGTTGAAGGCGGTGGGGCCGAACTTGGTGAGCTCGTAGATGGCGCGGGCCTGATCCTCCGTCACCTCACCGGTGAAGGAGTTGGCGGTGCGGGCCTCGGCAAAGATGGCGTCGACGGCGGCCGAATCGATGGCCGCTTCTTCGTGGGCAATAGTCATTGGCTTACCTTTCGCTGCGCAGCCACCGTCCGGCGGCTGTCTGGTTCTCTTCCTATGGTTGCAACTTCAAGCGATTGAGTCCTCTTCCCGTGACCCTGCGTGACGTTGCCCACAGGAGGGCGGACGGGTGCCGGAACCAAGGGTTGTTCGCAGGTGCTGGCGTTGACGGTTCGGAACCGCGGACAAGCTCAGGAACCGCAGGCAGCGCGGTATTCTTGCAGCGGAAGATCCCTGCCACGTTGCGGCAACCCCCTTGAAAGGCCCCCGCCATGAGCATGCTCGGAATGAAATGGAAGCTTCACGGCACCGGCAAGTCGATCCGGCCCGGCCATGTGGTGGCCCCCGATGAGCGGCTGGCCTGGCCGCTGACCATCGGTGTGGGCATGCAGCATGTGGTGGCAATGTTCGGGGCCACGTTCCTGGTGCCCATCATCACGGGCATGCCGCCGGCCACCACCCTGTTCTTCTCCGGCATCGGCACGCTGCTGTTCCTGGTCATCACCAAGGGCCGCGTGCCCAGCTACCTCGGCTCCAGCTTCGCGTTCATCGCCCCCATCATGGCGTCCCAGCAGCAGTTCGGCGTGCCCGGTGCGCTGGGCGGGGTGGTGCTTGCCGGCGTCGCACTGGCGCTGATCGGTGCGATCGTCCAGAAGTTCGGCGCGGGCTGGATCAACCGGCTGATGCCGCCGATCGTCACCGGTGCCATCGTGGCGCTGATCGGCCTGAACCTTGCCCCCGCGGCCAAAATGAACTTCGACGCCGCCCCCATCACCGCCGTCATCACACTGGCCACGATCATCCTGGTCAGCGTCCTGTTCCGCGGGATCATCGGGCGCCTCAGCATCCTGGTGGGTGTGGTGGTGGGCTACCTGGTGGCCATGCTGCGCGGCGAAGTGAACTACGAAAAGATGGACGCCGCCGCCTGGGTTGGCCTGCCGCAGTTCCAGACGCCGGAATTCCATCTGGGCGTCCTGGGCCTCTTTGTGCCTGTGGTGCTGGTGCTCGTGGCCGAGAACATCGGGCACGTTAAGTCCGTGGCAGCCATGACCGGCCAGAACCTCGACGGCGTCTCCGGCCGGGCGCTGATGGCCGACGGTGCGGCCACTGTCCTGGCCGGCCTGGGCGGCGGGTCCGGCACCACCACCTACGCAGAAAACATCGGCGTTATGGCCGCCACCAAGGTCTATTCGACGGCGGCGTACTGGGTGGCCGGGACATTCGCCATCGTGCTGAGCTTCTCGCCGAAGTTCGGCGAACTGATCGCCACGGTCCCGCCAGGGGTACTGGGCGGTGCTGCCACCATGCTGTACGGGATGATCGGCATCCTTGGCGTCAAGATCTGGGTGCAGAACAAGGTCAACTTCGCCAACCCGGTGAACCTGACCACCGCCGCCGTCGCCCTGATCATCGGCATCGCGGACTACACCTGGACCATCGGCGAGCTGACCTTCACGGGCATCGCGCTGGGTTCCGCCGCGGCCCTGGTGATCTACCACGGCATGAAGGCAATCTCGAAGGCCAGGGGCACGGCGGCGGAGCCGGAAACGGAGCAGTCAGGACTGCCGCCGGCCGTCAAGGCAGCGGTCAACGCGGCCGCCAAGCGGGCACCGAAGAAGCGCTGACCAGGGCCTGGCTCCGGTCAGGCGGCGCTGCTCCCGCCGATGAACGGTCCCGGCGGGCTGCCGATGCCAAAGACCGGGCCCGGCTCGGGCCGTTTGGCGTGCAGCGCTTCGTCTTCAGCCGTGTGCGGCCTGAGCTGCCGCAGCACCCACGGAACCAGGTACTCGCGTGCCCAGATGAGGTCCTCCGCCCTGGCCTGGCGCCAGCCGCGTGGCGGCAGCTGCTTGGGCTGCAGCGGCACCAGGGTGTGCGGGACACCGAGGGCTTTCAGCACGGCCGCCGCGATGGTGTGGTGTCCCAAGGGCGAAAAGTGCAGCCGGTCAGGATCCCACATGCCCGGGTTTGAGAGCTCCCGGAGGGACCACAGATCCACCATCACGGCATCGTGGCGGGCCGCCACGGTATGGAGGTTCTCGTTAAAGATCGCCACCTTCCCCCGGATTTGGCCGAAGACCGGAGTGGCTCCCCAGTCCGGGCCGGCGAAGAGGACCACGGTGGCACCGGACCTGGCCAGCTGATCAACGCCGTCGTCGATTTTTTCAGCCAGCCGGTCAGGGTCACTTCGCCGGAACACAATGTCGTTGCCGCCGGCGGACAGCGTCACCAGGTCCGGTTTCAGGGCCAAGGCGGGCGCCAGCTGCTGGTCCAGGATCTGCTGCAGCATCAGGCCCCTGACGGCCAGGTTGGCGTACGCGAAGTCCGGCTGGTTGGCGCTAAGTTCTTCGGCCACACGGTCTGCCCAGCCACGCAGCCCTCCTTCGCTGAAGGGTTCAGGGTCCCCGATTCCCTCGGTGAATGAGTCTCCGAGCGCGACGAGCCGGCGCCAAGGATGCGGTGCAGGGTCCGCAGGGGCGTCCCGGGATAGCCGGTCCTGCTTCCAGACGTTCATGCCGTACTCCCTGTCTTCTGTGGGCCCTTTTTGAGGGCCGGTGATTCCACTGCCATGAGTCCAGCGAAGCCTGCATCATCCCGGCCCGGGGTTACCGGGTCCCGGCGCGAGGCCGCCACAATATTCAAGGCAGCGTCGCGAAGTCCTTGATTGTTATGCTTCGCGACGGTTCGGAGGTACTGGAGCGCCACCTCACGGCTGAGCCCGTAGTCGGCCATCAGGGCGCTGATGGCGAGATCCATCAGGACCATGGAGCTTTGGGCTACCGCGAGTTCGGCACTTGCTTCCGCGCGTTCGGCTACCCGGAGCACCACGCGAAGCGCCCTGGCCACCTCCCGCGCGTAAGCGCGTGTCTGGATGATGTCCTCGCTGGTGAACGCGTGCGGAGTGGAAGCGTAGAGGTTGATCGCCGCACTTGATCCGGCCGTGGCCACAATCGGCATGGAGAGCAAGGACCTGACGCCGTGGTCAGCGGCGGCTGCTGCGTAGCCTGGCCATCTCCGGTCGCGGGCTGTGTCGGAAAGGTGGACGAATTCTCCCGAACGCATGGCCTCCAGCACAGGTCCGTCCTCGAACGAGCACTGTTCCTTGTCAGCTGCCCGCGCCACGTTGCTCCCAGCGGCAATGGTGTGGGCATCCCCGAGGCGGAAGAACGTAGCGGCCCAGCTGATGCCGCGGTGGTGGCCGTCGATGCCCCGCATGAACTCATGGGTGACCTCACCAAGGAAGCCCTCCACTTCCTTGCTGTCGAACACCACATCCTGGGGGGCTGGAAGTGGCTCCCAGCCTGTGCCCCCCGGGGTCTCCGCAACCATGGCCCACGCCTCGCTACGATACGAGCCGGCCCACTTCAAAGCCTGTTATTAGGATACGTCCGTAACCGGCTGTAGAGCCCGGTTTTAGGCCGAAAGTAACTGGCCCGCGGCACGAAAAAGGGTGCCGCCCGGCACGGAGCCGAACGGCACCCAGGCAGACGCCGGGTGGCACCCACGGGTTAGCCGGCGTCGAAGCTCTCTTCGTCGTCGTCCTTCGGTGCCTTGTCAGCGGGCAGGTCGTTCCCGCTGCCGTCGGGCAGGCCGGCCGCTTCCTGGCCGGGTTCAGACGAGAACGGCTCGGAACCCTGCTCGTCAGCGTTGGATTCGTTGATCTCGGCTTCCGCGGAGGGAACGTCCGCATCGCGGGGTACCGGCGGTTCTCCGGGCTCGAACCCGGGATCGTTGGTGTCGGTTTCGGCATGGTACTGCTCGTCCGTACCGCCGAAGCGCCCGGCGCCCGGCTCCCCGGCACTGTCCTGGTCCTCTTCGGCAAGATGGCCAAGGTTGGGCGTGCCCGTGGGGAAGGTTTCGCCCGAGGTGCTGTCCTGGTTCAGGCCGGCCGCATCGAAGTCCTCTTCCTCCCGGGGCTGGGCGAACTGCTTGTTGTCTGCACCGCCCATCTCCTGCTCCGCCGTGGGCGTGCCGTAGCCTCCGACTTCCTCTTCCGACTGGTTGTCCTGACTCATGGTTCCTCCTGTTTGGATGTGGATGAATCTGACGTGCAAACTTCTTCGCTAAAGCCCCTTGCCGCCGGTCACTGGTAACACGGCACCCGAAATGTAGGACCCCTGATCAGAAGCCAGCAGCACATACGCGGCGGCAAGTTCGGCGGGCTGGCCCGCGCGCTGCAGAGGGGTGTCCTGCCCGAACGTGGGCAGTTTGTCCGGCCACTCGGTGGCCGGGATCAGCGGCGTCCAGATGGGGCCCGGGGCCACCGCGTTGACGCGGATCCCCTTCGGTCCCAATTCCTGGGCAAGCGCTTTGGTAAAGGCCACCTGCGCCGCTTTGGTCATGGCGTAGTCGATCAGCCCCGGGGAGGGGTTGAAGGCCTGGATGGAGGCTGTGGTGATAATCGAAGCGCCGGCTTCCAGGTGCGGAACCGCCGCCCGCGCCGTCCAGAGCAGCGAGTACAGGTTGGTCCGGAACACCCGGTCGAATTCCTCGGTGGGAAGCGACTCGAAACTCTCGCGGTTCTTTTGGTAGGCCGCATTGAGCACCACGACGTCCAGGCCGCCGAACTCAGCCACGGTATCTTCCACGATCCGGCTGCTGAACTCCTCCTCCCGTCCGTCGCCGGGCAGCAGCAGTGCCCGTTG
>JBKKDH010000415.1:0-13593 GCA_046708445.1 Arthrobacter sp. | reverse complement strand
GTCCCACCTCGGGCACGGCATATCCCCTCGTCAGAGGGGTTTTTGCTTTTAATGTGTGTACATTGACTCTCTGCGGGTCCCTCTGAACATTGGCCGCGGTCTGTGCCTGGCGCTGGCCTGTGAAGTTGTGTGGACGGCGGGGTCAGGGTCCTGGCTGGTGGTCCCTCCGCCTGCTGGAATTCGGGGCTATTTGTCCTCTTTTCTGGCTTGTTCTGATGGCCGTGATTGGCCATCACTCATTCATGGTTACGAGTTCTATTGACGACATGACCTGAGCGCGATTCCTGGAGAATCTTCCACTTCGCCCAGCCGATTTCTGTGGTCGCGCGGAGCGGGAATGTGATCGGTTGTCCGGCCAAAGGGGTGTGGACATTGTCCACACCCTGTACACGGGTGATCGCTGGACCTGCATTTTGGTCCTCTCCTGGAAACTTTCGGTTGGCAGTAGTTCATGCCCCGTTCCGGCGCTTCGGACATGACGAGCGGCAACTCAAGCGCGGTAAACCCGCGTGGCCGCGGCCAGGACGTCGTCGAAGGGCAGCAGCACGTGACGGACGGAGTGCGGGGGAGCGTCGGAGACTGAAGGTGGGACCGGAGCCCACCTACTTGTGCAATGTTGTCGCAGGTCAGAGGCGTTTGTGTTCAGATGTGTCGCGTGGCGCCGGATGTAAGGATCCCGGGTGCCGCCCGGACTATCCCGAGGGTCGCAGCTGAATGCAGGCCGTGGACCAGGTTTCCGGATGGGAAAAGGTCCCCATCAAGCTTCGCCTGCAGCACATCCTCGCCAACGAAGGTGCTAAAGCCGCTGGCCGGCAGGGCTGGTTTCGCGCTGAAACTGCAACCGGAATGCTGTATATCGTCGGCTGGTTTCTAAAGGGAAGCGGACGGGAACTTCTTCCATTGGCGGTGGAAGCGGGCTTCGGCTTCCAGGGCGACGGATTGTTCCAGAGCGTGCAGTCGGCCGTAGCTAAATCCGTTTTCGCCCTGAACGAAGGCTTCAGCGCCGAGCCTGCGCAGCACGTTGCGGGTGACGACGCTGTCCTGGTGGTCGCCAAGAACCTTCTGGACACTGTGGGCAGCATCCGCCAGTCGGGCAGCGTTCTTTGGACTAACCGGCGACGCGGCTTCGGCGGCATACCGCAGCCGTTTACCGTCTTTTCGCGCCTCGTGAAGGGCCGGATGGTCACCGGTTCCGGCGGGATGTCGCTTGGCTTCCCGGACCGCCGTGCGCAGGCGTTTGACGTCCTCCTCAATAAACCGGGGGATCACCTTCCGGGCCTGTTTGTGCGCCAACGGTGCCAGGTCAGGGGCGGTGAGCAGCGACTCGAGGGCGTCGAGGAGGCGGAAGTAGCGCGGCCTGTCCAGTGCCTTCAGCACCTTGGTGTGGGCTTTTTGGTAGTCAGCTCCGAGCTCAACGTCGACTCGGCGTGTCACCGGTCCCATGACGAGCTCGCCCGGTTCTTCGGCAAGCATGTCCTTGAGCCGGGCATGCATGACTTCGGCGTCGCGGGCTTCTCCGAGCACGCCAGCGAGCCACTTCAATTCATCGCGGAGGGACTTCACAGAGTCAGCGTCACCCAAGAGTTTCCGGTACGTCGCCAGCAATGAACGCATCCGGCGGGTTGCCACGCGCATTTTATGGACGGCGTCGGAAGCGTCCAACCGGACGAGAGGGTCCTGGGCCTTGAGTTCCCGTACCTGCTCCCAAAGGTAGGCCAGCATGACATCCGCCGCAGGGCTCTTGGGTTTCGGTTGCGGCGCGACCTCCGAGGCTTCCTGCGGATCCCGGTCTAATGCCCTGGCCAGCTTGGACTGATGGGCCGACGGCCGAGCGCCCACGGCTGCCAGCCGGTCCTGGCCGGCATCAAGCAGGTCGCGGGGGCCGCTGACGAGTTCGATCTCCCACTCACGCCACTTCTGGACGGCCCGTTTGGGCGTGAGCGCTTCGGCGTGCACCTGATCATCACTGACGCTGGCGAGCACGGCGCCCTTCTTGTTCAGGAGGTGGTGCACGATGCGTCTGGTCTCCAGCCTTGCGACGGGCCCCAGCGCGCGCCCTCGGGTGTGCACGCGGACCAGCTTCAGGAGGGGGTCGGGGACCCCGTCGGAAGCGTCCCCGAGCGGCTGGTGGAATTCCGTCCGCTCATCCGTGTCCGAGGGCAGTTTCAGATGCCATCCGGCATCCTCACCTCCGGTTCGCCGGCGGAGCGTGATCCGCCCGGATGCCAGGCGCAGGTCCTTAGTGTCGAAGTACTCGGCCTCCAGCAGGTGCTCCACAGGCTTATCCACCCGGTCAACTCCCGGCAGATCCTGCAGAGGCGGAAGGAGGGCAGAAGCCTTGACATCAAACTTCCGTTCAATCTCAAGAACATGTGTCGCGGCCATAACAAATTCTACGTCCCCTGTTGTCGGGCAGGACAGCAGAAATCAGCAGATAAATTGAGTTGGCGGAGGACCAATCCGCGTGCATCAGTTCCTACGAATGTCTCTTGAGAACGCGACGTCCGCAGTGGTCGCTCTCAAGCATGATTCCGGCGTGCGAAGGGATTCACCAATGGCCAACTCGATGTACAGACGTTTCCTTGCCGAATGCATCATTGTCGATCCGGAGGCTGATCCGGGTCTGAACGAGGACGAAATGTACGGCGTCTTCGTTAGCTGGTGCTTCCTGAACCGGTTCAATCCCGCCGCATCGCGGGTCTTCTGGGCCGAGATGGCTAAGAATGGACACCATCAGCGTCGGCTTGAGGCAGGCCGGTATTTCAGAGCCGGGCTGCGCATGACGGGCCCGGCAGCCGTGGATTACATCCTTTCGAGCCGGCCCTGCCTGGTTTGAAACGCCTCGCCGGCGGTTGGGTCGGGGGCCGTTCCTCGATACGGACGACGGCGGGCTCGGCCATGTCGGGCCCGCCGCCTTCACCGCAAGGTCCTCCGCCAGCCTTGCGCGGCAGATGGTGCCCTTGCGAGGATGGCAAGGTGAACCGGCCTATCGGATATTGGGTCAAGCGGCTGGATGCGGCACTGGAGTCCCAATTTGAAACCACTCTCACCCGTCTGCGCCTGAACAGGAGGCAGTGGGCGGTCATTGGCCTCCTCAGTTCCGGGCCCGCCAGTCCCGCGGACGTCAAGGAGGTTCTCCACCCTTTCAATGGAGCCGGCAGAGGCGACCGGCAGGAGCAGGACATGGCCATGTTGGTCAGTCGGAACCTGGTCACACTGCTCGATGGCAACCTCACCCTGACAGTTGCTGGCAGGGCATTGCATGCAGAAGCTCTGGGAAGCGTCGAAGACACGCGGCGTGAGCTTACAGTGGGGATTGGAACTGATGAGTTTGCGATGGCGTTAAGCGTTCTTGAACGGATGAGCCACAACGCGGACCGGCTCGCTGCACGCTAAGGCAGCTTCGGCGTCAGCCGACGAAATGCTGCATGACGCCAGGCAGGCTCCGGGAAAGTCTGGGCCGAGTTAAGTCATCGTCGGCCCATGTCCAATTCGATGATGTCTGGGCGGCGTAGTCTGCGGCTGGCATGGCTCCAGGCTCAGCCGCCTGCTGTCAGCTGTGGCGGTCCAGTAGCTCGGCGCGCATCTTGATTGCGTCGGCGAAGACTTGGAGGAGGTCTGAGGAAGCTGGCAGTCGCCGGCCGGAAAAAGGTGCCAGGGGGCCGCTGACTTCGTGGGTGATCCTGAGGTGCGTGCCCCTGCTATTCGGTGTGAGAACGACCGAGAAGGTTCGGCGGAGGAGGCCAAGGGGCATAACTGAACGCCAACGCATCATCCGGCCAGGGAGTTGCTGCACCCGCATGCGCAGCCGGCCACGATCCTGTTTAGCCGTCCTGATCCGAATTGTCCCGCCATCGCGCATGTCGCCGTCGAAGGCTGTAATGCCCGATTCCCACACCGTGAAGTTACTGGTGTCCGTAAGGATTTCCCAGACAATGTCAGAAGGGGCGCTGATTAAAGCTTCCGAAGCGGAGAAAGTCACCAAGACAGGTTAGCGTGCAAAAATCGGTCGGGCAGTCGACAAGCTTCGCGCCAGGTTTCGGTGCGTGGACGCGTTGGACGGGCGGGTCCATGGTCCGGTGATGGCGAGGGTGAAGCCGGGGGACTGGATGTTGGCGAAGAGCCACTGGCCGTCTTTGCTGAACGCCGGGCCGCAGAATTCGGAGTCGTTGAACTCGTTGCGCGCCAGCGGGTAGGACACGCCCCTTCAGTTACACCGATGAGGTGGGAGACGCCGTCGCCGTCTTCGGCCAGGATCAGGCCGCCCTGGGGTGCAACAGTGATGTTGTCAGGGCCGTCGAAGGCTCCGTCCTGTTCCGGTGCGTGGTTTTATTCCGAAGATGGTGGTCAGGGTGATGCTTTCGGTGGCGGGGTCATCGGCGTCGCCGTGCCGTCATAGCGGGACTCGAAGCTGACCGCCATGCCGGGCAACCCAATGAGTGTCAAGGGGTGATCGTGCTCGCCGTCGAGTTCCAACGTCACGAGACCCTTGGAACGCTCCGAGGTCAGGACGCGGAAGCGGCTGTGCTGCAGGGTCAGGATGTCGCCGGGGCGTACCGCCTCCAAGCGGGTTTCCGGGGTGATGTCTTTTTTCATGCTTCCATGCCCGTCTCTGGCCCCGATCCAGGTATTTTCCGGGACGGGAATGACTGCCGTCAACGCCTGCTTCATCACACGACAGATGCAGTTCACAGTGCCCGGGGGCCGAAGTCAAGGAGGCGCGCTACAGTCGTGCCATCATCGGACCTGCGGGTCACTGACTTCGGCATGAGGGGGACTAGTGGCTCAGCCGGATGGTTTGAAGGTCGGTCAAGGGACATGCAGGTGGGCCGTCACTTTCTCCGGCACGGTTTTCGGTAGACGGGGTGCATGGCGTCCCTGCTGCCTGTGATCGCCGGTGACCGCATGAGATTGCCACTGTAATGCACCGGAGGGCGGGGGCGGGACGGCTTGAAAGTTGGCTGGCGTCGTGTTTGTGTCCCGCTGCGCGTGGCTGCGTGATGTCATGTGGTCAGCGGTCCGTCACCCCGGCATCTTCCCCGGTTGAGGGTGCAAACAGTGCGGCGGCGACGTCGTCGCGGAGGTAGTGCTGGCGTCGTTCCAGTGGTTGCAGGCTTCCGCGGACAACGTAGTAGCCGCGGCCTTCACCGGGTCCGCCAGCGGCGCGGTCGATGGCGTCCAGCATGTCTCGGTCCAGGAGTTTGGCTGGGCCGCCTTCCTGTAGCACTGCCAGGTCTTCGGGCTGAAGGGAACTGATGAGCCCCTGAATGTCTGTCATGGTCAGCATCCTCGCCGGCACCGCTGGAACATGGTCGTTTCCCCCAGCGGGCGTGTCCGGGGGTGCCTCGACCGGTTGCGTCCATCCCGATTGTATGGCTCGGGGACCTGAGGGACCAGACCTTGTTTTTGCTCGGGCCAGGAGTTATCCGGGGAGTGGGCGCGGTCAGGTTTAGACTGTTGCGGGCCCGTGTGGGGCGGGTTGGCGGCCAGTACCGCCAGGTTTCCGGTAAATGCTTACGAACGTAGCAGTACCCGACGGCGAGGCGGTCAAGGACGGTTACGACGCCGACGGTGAGGTCCGTCCATCGTCCAGGGCCGAAGAAGTCAGGGAACCGCTCGGCGGTTCCTGAAGAATCTGAAGCAAGGTGCGCGGCTGGTCCGACTATGCCTGCCGGTCCAGCAGTTGGGCGCGGGCCTTCGGATTGCTGTGACGTAGGAGTGCAGGTCCTGTTCGGAGGCAGGCAGGGCGATGCTGGCCAACTTGAGCAGGGGTCCAGCGAATTCATCCTTTACCCGGAGATGGGTCAGCCCCGCGTGTGGCGAGATGCTGTATGTGCAGGTCCATGTCAGCAGGCCGGGAGGTATGCCTGTTTTCCAGGTCATGACCTGGCCCGGCATTTGCTGCACGTGCGTCCGGAAGGTTCGGTTGCCGCCGTCGACTGTCCTGATTCGGATCATGGCGCCGTTGCGTACGTATCCGTCGACCCAGGTAATCCCGGATTCCCAGACGGTAAAATTGCCAGCGTCCGTGATGATGTCCCACACGGTTGACGAGCGGGCTTTGATGGGCTCTTCGGACTCAGACGACTGCATCCGCCAAGGGTAGCCAGCCATAATCCGAGACGGTCCGGGGGAACGTCGAATTCACCCGGAGTTCGCTTAGGTAACGGTCATCGGGTGACTGAGGCCAGGAACCGGCGGTGCCCTACCGGTGGCGTGTGGACCCGGTGCACAGGCAACGGATTCTCTCCAGCGACTCGTCCACTAAGTATGACCCGTGTTGATCGTCACGGCTGCGGCCTACACAATGAATGCGCCGGTTTCTTGGTTGCGTCAGCTGTCGATCGGCTGGCGGAGGACCCCGCGGTGAAGTCTGTCCCGGGCCTCGTGTTCCACCAGCGTTGGGATGTAGGTCCGGATCCGACCGGTGTCCAGTTCGTCGTATTTCTCTGCAACGACGCCTGCGATGACGTGCCGGGGCGTTTCGGGGTAGCGCGCGGCCAGGCGGGCGGTAACTTGGTCGACGGTTTCCTGCTTTTCCGTGTAGTCCATTGAAGCATTTTGCGCCTCTGATGAGGGCGCGTCCATCAGCCTGCTTACGATCCTCGGCAGGGGGCTTCAAAACCAGTGGTAGCCAAGTCCGTTATGGCGGATACCTAAATCAGGACATCGACGGTGAAGTCGCCCGGGTCCAGGCCCAACAACTCACCGGCAGCCTTGCTCACGGCATCGGCAAAGAAATGGCAAAGCTTGTCGGAATCCAATGAATCCCTGCGCCCCCGTTCTCCAGCTCGAACGCGTGGGTGGGCTGTCCGGCGGAGATTGGTGCTGGAGCGCAGATCCGACACGGGGAGTTGAGGCCATGCGGCTTACAACGCAAATCACCGAGGCCAGTGACGGACAACTGTCCCTCAGTATTGAAGAGATTCCGGCGCTTATTGTCGGTGCCCGAGACTGTACGGCTGCCGCGGATCAGCTGGCGGCGGCTCGCGAACATGCGAAGATCATCACCGGCACCAATTTGGACGAATGGATCAACGGCCTCGCGCACAAGTGACGGCGTGCTCGCAGTGAGTTAGCGCCCTCCAATTCAGGCGTCGCCAGCGCGGCGCCAAGATCCGAATCTAGTGGGGTACACACCGTCGGCTCCTCCCCGCCGTCGAGGAGGCTGGATCAGAGTTGGAGGGCTGCGGCTGTCCGCGGGCGGAGCTTCGGGCCAAGGGGGCTTTCACACGAGTGTCGACGTCGGCCGTGAACCGAGGCGTGGCAGTCCGGTTGGGAGGGCGCGGGCGGGGCTGTCCTTGACTTGGCTGCCACGGAAGACGAGTTCGGCGTTGCGCATGCTGGACTGGACGGTGGTGAGGGGATATCGGGGCCGTAGGAGACGGGGCCGATCCTGAACTCGGCCATGGATGTGGTCCGATAACCCATCCGGTTTGGATCGGCATACCGGCCAGGGCAAGTTGCTGGGCGAGTGATAGGACGAGATGGCCGAAGAGTGCCTCTATATGGTTCGCCGGCGTGACCTGAAGAGTTGCAGTCAGGGCGTGACCGTTGCCTCCAAAGCTGAGGCTGCGGCTCTCAAGCGGCTGCTGACTGGGAGCCGGGCTTCAACCACTTCTAGCCAGACGCGGCCCGCTGAATAGCACTTCTATTGCGGTGGTGTGACGGCCATCATTGGAGTCATGGAGAGCTGCAAGTCAGATCGGAGTTGGCCATGATTCAGGCTCTGCTCTGCAAAATCAATGTTCGCCACGATTGGCACGTAGAACACGCCGAAGATGGAGGCTTGTACAAGCGTTGTCGGCGCTGCGGCAAGGATGGCGACAGCGGGGACGGCGCCAATAACGGCTGGGCGCTGACGAAGTGGTGGTAAGCCCACGGCCTTCACTGACCTATCCAGCAGACAGTTCGGCCGCCGTCGCGGGTTTTCCGCTATGCGTCCAGTCTGAGGCCTGATCTTCCGTGTCTGTCCTCGGGTGATGGTTCCTGGTTTGCCCGGTCAAGCCGTCATTGGCCTCCCGTGGGTGTCGGAGCGGGCGTGGTGGCAATGGGGACTGTTGCGGTCGCCGGGACGGTGGGCTCCGCGGTGGGCGCTTCTTGGGCGGGGCCGGTTTCGGATGACGTCCCGCCGGTGGCGGGTGCCGAGGCGGTTGGTGCCGCCGTCGTGCTTCTGGACGGGACAGATGCCGGGGCCGTGGCGCCGGGAGAAGGTGACTGGCTTGGTCCCGGCGTCGGGCCGGTTGACGGGCTGGCCGGGGTGGACGGTGTCGCAGGGGGTCCGGCGCCCTTCGTGGCGCTGGGGTCAGTCTGGACGATCTCCATGATTTGTTGTCTATACGCGGTGAGGCGTGTCTGGATTTCGGACAAAGGCACGTTCTGGAGGTTCCGCCCAAACTCGGCAATCTCGGCCCAGAGCGCGTTGAGGCGGGCTGTGCCGCCGTCGCTGAGGGGTCCGTCCAGGGTGAGGACGAGTTGGCTGGCCAGCGCGTAGGTGAGGCAGCGCAGGCAGTTGTAGTTGGCGGCAGCGGAAAGGTTCTCCGGCACGATCACATCCGCCTGGCCCACAATGAGGACTACCTGGAAGCCGACGGCGACTGCGGTGCAGTCGGTGCAGTTGGCGAAAGCGTAGGCCTCGTTGGTGGTGTCGACGGTTTCGCCGTCTTCGGCCCAGACCAGCGCGAAGGCGACATCGTATGCCACGGAGCCGTCCTTGGTGTTCACGGCCAAAGCTTGGTTGCCGTCCTCCTCAGGTGCCGCCGGCCGGTCGAACGGGAAAACCCACGACGGCGCCGGGGCGGCAGCGGGGGCCCTGTCAGCTGCTTTGCCTGTATTGGTGGAAGCTGTGCGGGGTACCAGGACCATGCTGAGCTGGGGGTTGTCGCGTGTGGGCGTGGCCGCACCGGCGGGCCACAGTGCGACCGTCTTCCTGGCTTGGCCTTCCCGCATCTCCGAGTAGGCGGACGTCGGAAAAACGGCTGTGGTGACATCGGCGATCGTGCCCCGCTCGTACGGCTGTACGGGGCGGTAATTGTCTGCTCCAGGCCACCAAGCCCAGGCCATCCCGGCAGTCACGGCGGCGATGGCCGCCATAGCAGCCGCCCGCTGAAGCGTCCTGCCGCGGGTTTTCAGCCAGAGTCCTGTGGCCAACTGCCGGGCCAGCCGGATCAGGACGTAGAAAATTCCCACGATGGGAAGCGCGACGGCGGAAATCGCCAGGGCGCGCACCGCGGCACCCGCAATGTCCCCGTCGGCGAGGCTTCCGGCTAACTGCGCCTGCTGATCCAGGATGCTGGCCCACGCGGTGCCCAGGAGCCGGGGGAGCGAGAGGACCATCATGGCCACGCTGAGCAGCAGCAGCGGCACCGTCACCAGCACCCACGTGGTCACCACGGCACGGGCCCAAGGCTTGAGTACCTGCGCCTCCGGGGCCGTCCGGCGCCACGGCAGCAGCCCCAGCAGGGTTGGTTTGATGCGTTGGAAGAGGTCAGGAACGCCGGTGGCGTCGGCCAGGATGTGGTATCCGTCGAACCGAAGCAGGGGCAGCAGTTGCCGGACCATCTGGAGGATTTGGGTGACCACCACCAGTAGCAGGGCGTCAAAGCCGGTGGCCCACCACACACCCATGATTGCCACCGCCACGATCGCGTTGAAGTACAGCCCGCCCAGGTCGGTGCGGATCCGGCCGCCGCGGCCCAGCCGGTAGGAATCCGTGACGTCGGTGAAGAAAGCCGGCCAGATGAGGTACAGTCCGGCGCCCATGGCTCCGGGCGTTGCGCCCCCGCGGCGTGCGGCCGCGGCATGACCGAACTCGTGAAAACCGGCGGACAGGACGGTCACCGCCAGGACCAGCAGGACCAAGGCCGGGTTGGAGAAAGCATCGTGGGTTGCTGAGGCGAGTCCCTTCACCATGAGGACCCACCACGACGCGGCAATGAAGGCTGCGCAGACGGCTACCACAATGAGCGGGTTGAACAGCACCGCGAACGGGGCTGTGAGCCTGCGGGTACGCTCCGGATCCGTGACGGTGTATCGAAAGCGCATCCCCAACAGGGGGTCGGCCTTTCTCACCTCCGGCTGAGAACCGTCAGCCAGCCGGAGCAGCCCCAGTGGCAGCAGCTGGGTGATGACAAGTGTGCGGATGTTGTGCTCGCTGACCAGCTTTCCGAAGCGGGCGCTGGCATGGGCCGCGATCTGCCCGGTCGTGCGCTGGCCGTCCACTGCCTCCAGAACCAGGAACAGCAGGCGTGTCAGCTGGATGGCCTGGCCATCAGCGCGGCGGACCAGCGAGGGCGGTTCACGGTAACCCGAACCCATCGTTTCACCGATCAACTCCACGCCATCGGCTAGGACTGGAACATCCGACGGGCAGACTCCGGGCGGGTCGATGGTGCCGGCTGCGGACGCAGGGGAAGCCGGCGGGCCGTCCATCCGGGATGGCCCGCCGTTGACTGTGCTCATGAAGAAAGGCTCATTTTTCGGCGTTGGTGGCCGACTCTACTGGCGCAGATCCGACTGCTGGTCCGCGGAGGCGGTGGCTTCACCGACGATGTGCTGGTTGATGATGGCGTCCTGCTGGGCCACGGCGAAAGCATCGCTGTCTATGGAACCGATGTTGGCTGCGACGGCGGCGTCAATAGGCGCTGCGACGTTGGCGTTGGCCGCCACGGCGCCGTTGATCGGGGCGGCGATGTCGGCTTGCGCGGCGAGATCCACATTCACGTTCAGCAGGTCCCCGTCCAGCGCCGCGGACGGATCAACCGGAAGGGCGCCGACGTCGGGGAGTGTGCTTTCGGGGAGGAGGCCGCCGGTGGTCCCGTCTGTGGTGGTGCCGCTGTCCGCGGTCCCGGTGCCATCGGAGCCGGTATCCGCGCCCTGGTCGATGATGCTGTCCTGCGTGGAGTCTGCTGTGGCATCGGCGGTGATGCCCTGTTCGATGACCACTCCCTGGTCGGCAAGGGCTTGGGCCTCGGATCCGTAGGAGAGGATGTTCGCGGACGCGGCCGCGTCGATCGGGGCTGCGACGTTGGCGTTGGCCGCGACGGCGAGGTCGATGGGTGCCGCGGCGTTGATGCCCAGGTCCAGGTCGGCGTTCAGGTCGAGCACGGAGGCCACTTCCTTGTCGGGGAGCGCCGTGCCGGCCTGTGCCATCAGTTCTTCGTTGGTCAGCGGGGTCATTCCCTGTTCAGTGCTCATGCGAAACTCCAGTTCCGGCACGGTCGCTGCTGCCCCCAGTGAGCAGTTCCTACACCGATGTGCCTAATGCCAGTCAATAGTAAGCATGATGATCATCTTTTTGTAGTTCCCGCGAGGTTGGACTGGTGCCGGGGCCCGCCGAACGGTGAGGCGCGAAGCAGGCCGAGCTGTTCAGCCGTCGTACAAAGACCCGCCCTTTGACCGTGGAAGCCGGTTCGAGTCCAACCTCGGGGGCACATTGTCTCGGCAGGTCAGGGTCGTTTCTTGCTGTTATCGCGGGCGGTTTGCCTTATGACCAACACGGAGGATTTAGCAAACTGTGAACCCCCGGGGTCTGCCGCGGCTGTCGCTACCCGGAGAACCGCTCTGAGCCCACGCTCGAATAGGTATTCATTAAACTGACCACCGCAACCACACCGGGCGGACACCTGGACTCAACCGACACGACGTTGGACATTTGCTCGCCCTGCACAGCATCCTCACTGGCGAAGCCGAGTCCACCTTTGAGGACATGCCGGCATTGCTTAAACTCCGACGAGCGCATGCAGAACGAGTCTCGGCGAACCTCAATCGCGCTGAAGTCCTGGATCTCCTCGAAGGCTTTGTCCGTCACGGCCTCAGCAGGCGCGTCGGACGGACTCGTTACTACAGCATCCCTTCGAAGGCCGGGTTGGCAGGTTCATAGAATGGCCTTGGCAATTCGCCGCCGAGGTGGGTGGCGCCGTCATTCCTAGCTGTTATTCGTGGGTGCCTGGATCAAGCCCGCGCCCACGTCCACGGGATCCGTCCCAGACTTAAGGGGCTTGAACGTTCCGGAGGCGATCAATTTGGACTGCAGGAGTACAGGACTCAGTGGTCCCTGCGCAAGAAGCCGTTCGGCCCAAAGCGCTGTCACTCCGGCGACGTGCGGGGTCGCCATGCTGGTTCCACTGATCGTTTTGGTGCCGCCGTTGAGCCAGGCGCTGAAAACCCCGACGCCGGGACCGGCCACGGTCGCCATCGTATTGGAAAACGGTGCCACAGTGAGTCCGCCGGCGCCGTCGGCCAAGGCCGCCACGGACGTGATCCCGAACGCCGCAGCGGGCGGGGCAACGTTGATCTCGTAAGCCGGATTGCCGGCGCGTTCGCTTTCGTTGCCGGCGGCGGCCACGACCAGCGTCGTCTGGGCGACTGAGGCGCGAGCGTTGAGAAGGTTGGCCAGCTGTTCGAAAAGCCGGACGTTAGCGCGGTAGCCTTCGAGGGCGATCGATGTGGCTGCGGGAATCGACAGACCGTTTACCTTGACCAGCTCGTCCACCCAGCCAGGGAAGTCCATGCCCAACGACATGGAGATGACATGGGCGCCGTTATCGGCTGCCCACAGCATTGCCGAGGCGAGAATGTCGCTGCTGCCGCCGTTCGGGCCGCCGAGGACCTTGCCGATCAGGGCTTTCTGGACTCCGCGGGCGACGCCGATCCGTTGGCCCCCCAGGTCGCGGCCGAAGATCGTGCCCGCGCAGTGCGTGCCGTGGCCGTTGTCGTCCTCGGCGCTGCCAGCGCCCGTGAAATCTTTCGTGACAAGGTCGACGCCGACGAAGGCCGGATGGTCGGCGTCGATACCGGTGTCCAGGACCGAGACGGTCACCCCGGTGCCCGTGAAGGGAGAGGTGTCTGCACCCACGGCCTTGACGCCCCACGTCACAGCAGCGGACGGTGCCGCGTCTGCACTGAGGGGTTCGATGAGTTTCATTGGCATCGCGGGTGCGAAGCCGAGGACCGTGGGATCGTTCCTCAGGGCGTTTATAGTTGAGCTTGAGGGGTTGTCGTCCCTCTCCACTGTCATCCCCACGGCCCGTTCGGCGATGCCCGGGGCGGCCGACTCGAACCCGGGGGCACTCGGCCCGTCGAAGGGGTTGCGGGTTGAGCGCAGTGCAGGGGCGCGCAAAATGACGATCTTCTGGTTGAGCCGTTCGGACATTTCAAGCTCCTTTGACCTATACACGGACGCAGTGGCGCCCGAGGCGCGTGGACCGCAGGGATGACGGGCATCAAATTTTGTCGAGGGACGCTTCGATATGGTCCAAGGTTTACATCTGGCGGCGTTACCTCGGCGTTACCGGTCGAAATGGGTTTCTATCAGGGCCAGCCGGCAACGTCTGTTCTGCCGTAATCGTCCACATGAAGGTCCTGGGAGTGCGCAGCTCCAGACAAATGGTTTGGGTTCTCACCGACGCTTCCAGTAACGCTCCAGTAACGCATTGGTGCAAGCATGAGTCACCGTGTGCTGAAGATCTTTCCCGTGGGGCTGGGGCAAGCGAAGGCTTGGGGGGGGCATGGATAATTTCGTTGAAGGGGACACGGTGTGCCCCGGCCGGACACATGATCGCTCACAGCCTTGCTGGGTTCCTGGCCTTCCTA
>JBKKDH010000414.1:0-10005 GCA_046708445.1 Arthrobacter sp. | reverse complement strand
GCGGGTCATTGCAACAGACATTCCATCCTCCATAGCTGTAGGTACGTCTTCCCCAACGACCTCTGCCTGGATGAAATGCGCTGTGCCTTGTTCCTGCCGGCTGCGGTTATCCCTGCCTGAATATGTAACTGTGTCCGGACTTGCTGTGACGCGGGAAGCAGAGAGCTTCAAGCGAGACTTGAAAGTTGCCGGACTTGACTCTTATTGTGCCGCACGCCGCCTAATTACGCCACTGCAATTCCCTGGACGCTTCCCCTGCGTCGTTTTGTTGCCGATACCGGGTCCGCCATTGGCCGGCGGCAGACTCAGGCCCGGGGATGTGCCTGCTGGTAACTCTTGCGGAGCCGTTCCACGGAGACGTGGGTGTAGATCTGAGTGGTGGCCAGGCTGCTGTGCCCCAGGATCTCCTGGACAGCCCGCAGGTCCGCACCGCCGTCCAACAGATGAGTGGCCGCCGAATGCCGGAGGGCATGAGGACCCGTGGCCGATGTATCCCCCAGCGCCTCGAAGAGATCCTTCACCACCGCCCTGACCTGCCGCTGGTCCACCCGGTTGCCCCGCGATCCCAGGAACAGCGCGGCACCGCTCTGTTCGCGGGCCAGCCGTGGCCGGCCCCTGCGGAGCCAGTCATCCACGGCGACGCCGGCGGGAACCCCGTAAGGGACGGTTCTTTCCTTGTTGCCCTTGCCGATGACGCGGAGCGTTCGGCGGTCCGGGTTGAGGTCGTCGACGTCCATGCCGGCCAGTTCACCCACACGAACGCCGGTGGCGTAGAGCAGCTCCACCATTGCGCGGTTGCGCACTGCCAGCGGAGCCCCGTCCAAGGCGGCTTCCTCAAGCTCGGCCAGCAGCCTCGTGAGCTGCTGGGCCTGCAGGACACCGGGCAGGGACTTTTCCTTCTTGGGGGCCTTCAGCCGCAGCGAAGGATCCGTGCTGATGAGTTCCTCCCGGAGTGCCCAGGCAGTGAAGGACCGCGCGGTAGCCGATCTCCGGGCGAGAGTGGAACGGGCGACCCCTGCCTCGCTCTGGGCACCAAGCCACCGCCGCAACGTGCCAAGTTCAAGGCCAGGCAGGTCAGTGACTCCTTCGGACGCGGCGAATGCCAGCAGGCCCCGGACGTCTGCGAGGTAGGCACGCACCGTGTGCTCGGACCTGGCCCGCTCCCCCGCCAAATATTTGCCGAAGGTGTTGGCCGCCTGTGCAAGGGCCGGCGGCATTTCCTGATTCTCCACATACTTACTCTCCCAGCATTTGTTCGCAGACAGAGGCCGGACACAGCGATCTAGGCTGACGCTTTGGCCCGCTTCCACCCTCCCCGTTCGGAAATGGCCAGTCCGAGGAGCCCCAGCCTTCCCAGGCCGGCACGCACTGATTCCTGGCTGAGCCCTGCAACAGAACACAGCTTGTCCACAGAACTTGTGGACCTGAGCGGGAGGGCGTCGAGAAGGATCAGATCCTCAAGGGTCAGGCCGTCGTGCTCTGCTGGGCGTACCGCCCGGGCTTCGGGAAGGGCTTCGCCGCTCGGCAGGGCGAGCTCAGCGATCTCGCCCGCGTCCGTCACGCAGACCGCGCCGCCGTCCCGGAGCAGGCGGTGGCACCCCGCCGAATTGGCGCTGTGAACGGATCCCGGAACGGCACCGACAGCCCGGCCCAGGGTTTCTGCGTGATGGGCTGTGTTCAAAGCTCCGGACCGCCAGCGCGCTTCAACCACCACCGTGACGGCGGAAAGCGCCGCGATGAGTCGATTACGCTGCAGGAACCTGTACCGGGTGGGGGCGGACCCGGGCGGAACCTCTGCCAGGACGGCTCCCTGGTTACAGACCGCCCGGAGCAGGTCCTCGTTCCCGGAGGGATAAAACCGGTCCACGCCGCCGGCCATGACGGCGATGGTGGGCACTGCGCCGGATCCCCCGGCCAAGGCAGCACGATGGGCATGGGCATCGATGCCGTACGCCCCGCCGGATACGACCGTAAAGCCGCGCTGGGCCAACGAGTAGGCGATGTCGCCGGTGACGGACGCCCCGTAACTGGTGCTGTCCCGGGAGCCCACCATCGCCACGCACCGGGAAACATCCGGGAACTGCTGCTCCAGGCCGCGCCACCAGAGGCAGATAGGCTCCTGGAGTCCGAGGTCGGCCAGTTGCGGGGGCCACAGCTCATCAGAGGGGACAATGAGCCGGCCGCCGAGGCGCGCCAAAGTGGCGAGGTCCCGCTCGGGTGCAAGGTCCGGAATTCTGGGGGCCCAGCGTTTCAGGGCGGCCCCGAGCCCTGCCCAGCTGGTCCCGGCTCCGTTGTCCGCCAACAACGCCGTGATCTCCTGTTCCAGTGCCGGTCCGGCGGCCAGCTGGCCGGTGGCTATCCGCAGCGCGTCGGTTGCTCCAGCGGCTCTGACCAGGGCGAGCCCTGCCGCATCCTGCGGTTCCATCAGCCGCGACAATGAGGCGCGGGTTATCCGTTCGTTGTCCATGTGCAGTTCCTTATGCCGCTGCCGAGGCAGCCTGCCGTAGGCCCAGGGCCTGTCCAATGTCATCAGGGTCCGGCCTGTCACGGCGGGCGAGGTCTGCCAGCGTCCAGGCGAGCCGCAGCACTCTGTCATAGCCCCTGGCCGTCAGGACGCCGCGTTCCAGGGATTGGTCCAGGATGCGCGTCGACGACGCCGCGAGCCGGAGTTCGCCACGCAGGATCCGCCCGGGAACCTGCGAATTGGTTTCCAGGCCAAGGGGGTGCAGCCGTTCGGACTGCCTGCGGCGGGCGGCACGCACGCGCTTGGCCACCGCTGCAGTGTTCTCTTCCATGCCGCCCTGGCCGAAGTCCGCCAGCGAGACACGCTCCACCTGCAGCTGGATGTCCACCCGGTCCAGGAGGGGTCCGGACATCCTGGCAAGGTAGCGGCGCCTCATCATGGGGGTGCAGGTGCAGTCCAGGCCCTTTCCTGAGGCCTTGCCGCAGGGGCATGGGTTGGCGGCCAGGACCAATTGGAACCTGGCCGGATACGCGGCTGTGCCGGCAGAGCGATGGATCACGAGTTCCCCGCTCTCCAGCGGCTGCCGGAGGGCATCCAGGACCCGGCGTTCGTATTCGGGGGCTTCATCCAGGAACAAGACTCCGCGGTGCGCCCGTGACGCGGCACCCGGCCGGGGCAGTCCTGACCCGCCTCCGATAATGGCGGCCGCGGTGGCCGAATGATGCGGGTTCTCAAACGGCGGCCTACGAAGGAGCTGGACGGCGGAGGAAGGCAGCCCGCAGAGCGAATGAATGGCGGTGACTTCCATGGCCTCGTTGTCGGCAAGGTCCGGAAGCAGGCCGGGCAGGCGCTCCGCCAGCATCGTTTTCCCGGCGCCCGGCGGTCCGGTGAGCAACAGATGGTGCGCGCCGGCGGCGGCCACTTCGAGGGCCCTCCGCGCGTCACCCTGTCCCGAGACGTCGGCCATGTCAGGAACAGCTTCATGGCCTGCTTCAGCCCCACCCGGGAAAGAGTCGTCGTCGGGTTCGAAGTCCAGCGCCAGTTCCTGGGGATCGGCGCCGCAGTCCAGTGCGAGCCTGGCAAGCGTCCGGTAGCCTCTGACGTTGGCGCCCGGCACGAGCGCGGCCTCGGCCAGGTTTGCCTGGGCCACGACGATGTCCGGGTATCCTGCCTGCACCGCAGCCATCACTGCCGGAAGGATGCCCCGCACCGGCCTCAACCTGCCGTCCAGCCCTAATTCGGCAATGAAGACAGTGCGATCGGTTGGTTTGATGTCGTTCGCGGCACGCAGAACTGCCATGGTGACCGCGAGGTCGAAGCCTGAACCGCGCTTCGGAAGCGACGCCGGGATCAGGTTAGCGGTGATTTTTCTCCGGCTCAGCGGAATTCCGGAGTTCTTGGTGGCCGAGCGTATGCGCTCCTTCGCTTCGTTGAGGGCGGCATCAGGCAGGCCAAGAAGGATAAATGCGGGGAGGGTCTGGCCGATGTCGGCCTCGACCTCGACGATGTACCCGTTCAACCCCACGAGAGCAACCGAGTAGGTCCGGCCCAAAGCCATCTACCCCACCCCCCTGAGGTGCTCCACGACGGGTTCTCCGACGCCGTCGTCCACCACAGCGACGACATCGACACGCCGCAGCGGCATCCGCAGTTCGCGGTCCCGGCACCAGGCCGAACCCAGGCGGTGAAGCCGCGCCAGCTTCGCTGTCCCCACAGCCTCAAAGGGATGGCCGTAGTCGAGGGACCGGCGGGTCTTCACCTCGGCGATCACCAAGGCGTCCCCGTCCAGGGCAACAATGTCGATTTCGCCCTCGGTGCAGCGCCAGTTCCGCTCCACCACCAGCATGCCCAGCGATTCAAGATAAACGGCGGCGAGTTCCTCGCCGCGCCTGCCCAACAGGTCTTTGGATTTCATTTCTACCTCCGCAAATCAGCCTGCAGGAGCAGGACCGCGGAGGACAGGGAGCTATTGGCCTATGTGGGCAACCCGGCCGGTAGCCGGGGGTGTTGGGGACAAGTGGCGCCGGGGCGCGCCCCGAGCGCGGCGTCAGTTGCCGAGGTCAACGTCCTTGGGCAACGCCAGTTCCTCGTTGCGCGGAAGCTCCTCGACGTTGACGTCCTTGAACGTGAGCACACGGACGCTTTTGACGAACCGCGCTGAGCGATAGACATCCCACACCCAGGCATCCTGCAGTGTCAGGTCAAAGTAGACTTCGCCGTCGGCGCTGCGGGCCTGGAGATCCACGTGGTTTGCAAGGTAGAAACGCCGTTCGGTCTCGACAACGTAGCTGAACAACCCGACGACATCGCGGTATTCACGGTAGAGCTGCAGCTCCATGTCGGTTTCATAGTTTTCAAGATCCTCGGCACTCATGCTTCCATCTTGCACCATTCGGCGCGGCGTGGGCGTCACGGGGAACGGCAGGCGTCAGAGTTCTCCGCCGAGCAGCCGCCAGCTGACGCGGTGATAAGGGGTCGGGCCCGCGGCACGGAGGACGTCGCGGTGCAGGGACGTGGCGTAGCCTTTGTTGATGTCCCAGCCGAAATCCGGAAACTCGGCGTGCAGTTGGCGCATTTGCTGATCGCGTTCGACCTTGGCAATCACGCTGGCGGCCGCAACGCTCAGGCACTGCATGTCTGCCTTCACGCGGGTATGGACAGGCGCGTCGCAGCCAATGCCGCTTGGCGTCTCATCAAACAAAGAGGGCTGCTCCGCCGGCGAGAGCCAGTTGTGGCTGCCGTCCAGCAGCACGATGTCAGGGGTGATTCCGGCGGCCAGGACGTCCATCCAGGCGCGGGTACCTGCCAGCCTCAGGGCCGCGATGATGCCCAGTGCATCGATCTCCGCCGCCGAGGCGTGCCCCACCGCCGAAGCCACGCTCCACTTGCGCACCAACGGTTCCAGGCGTTCCCGTTCTGCAGGGCTGAGCAGCTTGCTGTCCCGCACCCCGGCCAGCGGCTTTTGGGCCAGAAGGTCGACGACGGCGATCCCCACGCTCACGGGGCCGGCCAGGGCGCCGCGCCCCACTTCGTCCACGCCGGCAAGGTACCGGGCACCGAGGGCTTTGAAGGTGCGTTCGTGGCGCAGTGTGGGGGCCTTGGAACGGGGTCCGGTGGCGGGGCGCGCAACAGCCTTGGCTGGAGCGAGGGGCAATGCTGCAGACATCCTCAGCCTCCGGCGGGCACGTTCTTGAAGACGTCCGGGTAGTTGTCGAGGACGCTGATCCGGTTCAACGGCCACGCGATGACCGCCGCCTTGCCCTCGATGTCAGCGAGGTTGATGAAGCCGCCATTGGCTTCCATGTGGGCGCGCGAATCGGCCGAATGGTTGCGGTTGTCGCCCATGACCCAGACCTTGCCCTCCGGTACAACAACATCGAAGTTGCGGACCTGCGGGACTTCGGCGCCGTTGACGTAGCCCTCGTTGACCGGGGCCCCATTGATGGTCAGTTTACCGCCGGCGTCGCAGCAGATCACGTGGTCTCCCGGTAGTCCGATGACACGCTTGACGAGAAGCTGCTCCGAGTTGTCCGGTAGCAGTCCCACAAACGTCAGGCCGTCCTGGACCCAGGTGAACGGCCCCTCAGTCTTCTCCGGGGCGGCAGCCAGCCAGCCCTGGGTATCCCGGAACACCACCACATCGCCATGCGACAAGGCGAAAGGTTCGGGGACGAGCAGGTTGACGAAAATGCGGTCGTTGACGTCCAGCGTGCTGACCATGGATTCGGACGGAATGTAGAACGCGCGGAACAGGAACGTCTTGATCAGGAATGACAGCACCACAGCGATCACCACCACGGTGGCGATTTCCTTCAGCCAGACAAAGAGGGGACCCGGTGCCGAAGGTTCCGCCCGGGGAGCGGCCGAGTGCTTCCCTGCGGCCGGGCTGGCCGGTGCGCCGCCCTCGGCGTTGGCCGGCGCAGATTCCGGAACGGTGGCAGCGGCTTCCGATTCGGAAGCAGCGCGCGCGGCGGGGGCGTCCGGTCCGCCGTCATGGCCAGGATCGGGGATCCGGGCGTGGTTCTCGGGCATCTACTGTCCGTCCTCTGTTGTTGGTCCTGCCTGCTGCGGCCGTGATACTGCAGCAAATCTATCAAGCGGCCAGACTATCTGGACCGGCCGGCCGATCACCCTGTCCAGCGGCACCATTCCGCCGCCCGGGGCGCCGAGCAGGCTGCGGGAGTCAGCGGACAGGGACCGGTGGTCCCCGAGCAGCCATAGCCGCCCGTCCGGCACTACGGCGTTGAATGCCTGCAGGCTGGCCGCATCCCCCGGGAAGACGTACGGTTCGTCCAGCGGCGCACCGTTCACGGTGATCTTTCCGTCAGTGTCACAGCACACCACAGTATCTCCGGGAACTCCGATGACCCTCTTGACGTAGGTAGTGTCGCTTCCGACCAGCCCAAGCCATCGGGCGGCGGCCGCCGCCGCGTCCGCCAGCGGGCCCTTCCCGCTGTTCAGCGGGGCGAACGAGCCCCGTCCGTCAAAGACCACGATGTCACCGCGGCGGACGGGTTCTGCGTGGAAGTCGGTCCTGGACACCAGGATGCGGTCTCCGCCCTGCAGGAGCGGTTCCATGGATTCAGACGGTATGTAGTAGACATCCAGCCACAGGGAGCGGATGAGTCCGCTGATGGCCACGGCGAGCAGAAGCGCCAGGAACGCAAAACGCCAGCCCATTCTTCTGGGCTGGCGTTTTGTCTGGTCCATGAATCCGTATCCTGGGGCGCTGTTGCGGTTGGCTCCGGCGCTGGCCTGGTACGGCTCTGCCCTGCCTTGTAGGTCCGGGGGACTTACTTCTTGGGCTGGAAGTCGCGCTTTTCCTTGATCTTGGCAGCCTTGCCGCGCAGATCGCGCATGTAGTACAGCTTCGCGCGGCGCACGTCACCCTTGGAGACGACCTCGATCTTTTCAATGATCGGGGAGTGAACCGGGAAGGTACGCTCCACACCGACACCGAAGGAAACCTTGCGGACGGTGAAGGTTTCGCGAAGGCCATCGCCGTGGCGGCCCAGGACGAAGCCCTGGAACACCTGGACACGGGAGTTCTTGCCTTCGATGATGTTCACGTGAACCTTGAGGGTGTCACCCGCGCGGAACTCGGGAACATCGGTGCGCAGCGAGGCTGCATCTACGGAATCGAGAATATGCATTGTTGCACTCCTGGTGAACGCCACAGGTCATTCACTTTGGGTCACGGCGGCCAAGCCCGGAGGCGCTTGCGCGAGCCGGAAATTGCCGTCGAAAGTTTTGTGGTCCGGTTCCGTCACTGATTGGCGGCACCGGGGTGTCCAGCTGTTGGTTGCGCTCCCCCTGTGGCAGGTGCGGACCCAGCAGACACAAGGACTAATTTTGCCACATCCGGCGGCTTACAGCCAATCGTCGCCGGCGGAGTGCGCGCTCAGTCAGTTGGGCGCGCCAGGCCGGGGCCGGAGATGGCCTTCGACGACGTCGTACCCCAGGTCGGCGAGGGCCGTCCGGTCCGCGCGGGGCAGCTTCCCGGCGTCGAAGGTCTCCAGCAGGTCAGGGCGGCGTTCAGCCGTCCGCCGGAACTGCTCGTGGCGGCGCCACTGGGCGATCTTTCCGTGGTTGCCGCTCAGCAGCACTCCCGGCACTTCCCTCTCCCGCCAGACGGAAGGTTTGGTGTAGACGGGGTATTCGAGCAGCCCGTCGGAGTGTGACTCTTCCACCAGGGAATCGGGGTTGCCGACGACGCCTGGCAGCAGGCGGCCTATGGCCTCCACCATGGCCAACACGGCCACTTCGCCGCCGTTCAGGACGTAGTCGCCCAGGCTCACGGGCCGCACAGTGAAGTGTTCCTCCGCCCATTCGATGACGCGCTAATCGATGCCCCCGTAGCGCCCGCAGGCGAAGACCAGCTGGTCTTCTTCGGCCAGTTCATACGCCAGCGCCTGGCTGAAGCGCTCCCCCGCGGGCGACGGGACGATTAGCACGGGCTTGGCTGCCGTGCCTTCACCTGCTGCGCCCACGGAGGCCAGGGCCTGCGCCCAGGGTTCAGCCTTCATCACCATGCCGGCGCCGCCGCCGTAGGGTGTGTCGTCCACGGAGCGGTGCTTGTCCGTGGTGAAGTCGCGCAAGTCATGGACCCGCAGGTCCAGCAGGCCGTCCTGGCGGGCCTTGCCGATGAGGGACAGCTCCAGGGGCGCCAGGTATTCCGGAAAAATGCTGACGACGTCGATTCTCATCTACGCGTTGTCCTCCGGCCCGGCAGCCTCGGCGTCATCGGTGTTGATTTCAAACAGGCCATCCGGCGGAGTCAGCAGGACAAAGCCCTCGGCCACGTTGACCTCGGGAACAATCTGCTCCACGAAGGGGATCAGGATTTCCTTGCCGTCCGGGGCTTCGACCACCAGCAGGTCCTGGACGGGCATGGTGTGCAGGGCTGCGATCTTGCCCACGACCTGCGAGCCAACCCGGGCCTCAAGTCCTACCAGCTCGTGCTCGTACCAGCCTTCGTCCTCGTCCTCGTCCAGTTCTTCGGTTTCGATGAACAGTTTGGCGCCCCGGAGGGTCTCTGCGTCGTTGCGGCTCTCGATGTCCTCGAAGGCGAGGAGCAGGATGTCCTTGTTCCAGCGCGCGCTGACCACCGTCAGCGGGCCGGTTGAGGCAGGTTCCACGACAAACTCGGTGCCGGGAACGAAACGGTCAGCCGGGGCGTCAGTCAGCACCTGGACCGTCACTTCCCCCCGGAATCCATGCGGTTTGCCGATTCGTGCCACCTGAAGCTGCATCTGTTCCTCTGTTCGTGGTTGTGCCGGGGTTAAGGGTTGTGGTGAAAGCACTCCGGCCCCTCCACCGTTGTTGGAAGGGCCGGAGCAAAACTGATGTTGCCGAGCGCTTTAGCGGCGGCGGTCGGTGTCGACGACGTCGACCCTTACCGGCTCGCCGTCAGCCAGTGCCGCCACAACGGTGCGCAGCGCGCGTGCCGTGCGGCCCTGGCGGCCGATCACCCGTCCGAGATCGTCCTGATGAACACGCACTTCGAGGGTGTCCCCGCGGCGGTTGTTCTTCGAGGTGACCTTGACGTCCTCCGGGGAATCAACGATTCCGCGGACCAGGTGTTCGAGCGCTTCAGCAAGCAATCTACTCAGCCTCGGTGGTCTCGGCTTCGGCTTCGGCCGGGGCGTCAGACTGCTTGGACTTCTTGGTGATCGCTTCCGGGATGATCACGGAACCCTTCTCCGGAGCAACGAAGGCAACCTTCGGAGCTTTGGTCTTCAGGGTGCCTTCCTGGCCCGGGAGGCCCTTGAACTTCTGCCAGTCACCGGTGATCTTGAGGATCGCGGCAACCTGCTCGGACGGCTGGGCGCCGACGGACAGCCAGTACTGGGCACGCTCGGAGTCAACCTCAATGTATGAGGGCTCTTCGGTGGGGTGGTACTTGCCGATTTCCTCGATTGCACGGCCATCACGCTTGGTGCGTGAGTCTGCAACGACGATGCGGTAATACGGTGCGCGCATCTTGCCAAAGCGCTTAAGGCGAATCTTTACGGCCACTTTTGTGGTCACTCCTGTTTCAG
>JBKKDH010000413.1:0-3396 GCA_046708445.1 Arthrobacter sp. | reverse complement strand
ATGCTGCACCACGTCACCATGAGCTACGACATCGACGCCGACAAGATGGTGGAAGTGCTGCGCATCGGCAAGGAAAAGCTCTCGGACAAGGGAACCCGCAGCGCCAAGAAGCGGGTTGATCCGCTGCGGCGGCAGACGGGGCTGGCACGGACTGAAATCATCGCGGCCATGACGGATGTATTCACCGAACGCTACGCAGCCACGCCGTCAGAAATCACGGACACCGAACTGGACGCCGCACGAGAACGGGTGGCTACAAAGTTCGGCACCAAGGAATGGCTGAACCGGGTCCCCTAGGACCATCGATTGATCCCCACCGGCCCCCTAGCCTCACAAGTTCGGCCAGGGAACCCTGCCGGAGTGGGCCCTCGGCCGTTTTCACGGGTCAAAAGGGCACTTACGGAGCAACCGATGGTGGGATTGTGGCCTGCGCGGTGAGCGCCCGGAGCAGGTGGCTTCGCTGCTCAAGAATGATTCGGCGCAGGGCGCGCGGGGCATCGGCGTTGGCCTCCAGCCAGGCATCCGTGCGGAGCACAATCGCGTGCTCCTCCGGCGCGGTCCCGGCCGGGAGGTCCTGGGCCAGAGGAAACAGCCCCCGGACAATGCGGCTGGCGATTTCGATGCTCCGGTTGTCCCAGACGCCGCGGAGGCAGTCGAAGTACGGTTCCACATAGGGTTCCAGCAGGGCAACGGGAGCACTGGTGAAGCCTGCGATGGTGGCGCTGAGGAGCTGGTTCGACAGCCCCGTCTCCTCCACGGCGGCCTTCCACGCGCCGGCCTTGACCTCAGGGTCTGGGCGGGCGGCGAGGGCGGTCGCGTGGCCGGCCCGGCCTGAAGCTGTGGTGTCGCGTTCCAGCTCAGCGTCGAGTTCGCCCACAGTGGCCTGGTTGTTGGCTGCCAGCGCGTGCCAGATGTTCCAGCGCAGCTCGGCGTCAACGGCGAGGCCGTCCACCACAACTGTGCCGTCCAGGAGGCCCCGGAGCCGGGGGAGCAGCGTGGCGTCGTGCCGGCTGACGCCGGCGAGGGTTCGTGCCCAGGCGAGCTGGTGGTCGGAACCCGGGCTGGCCAGCTGCAGCTGGGTGTCTGCGGCCGCCAGGAAGTCCCTGCGGACGGCGTCGCGCACGCGGGCAGGGGTGTAGCGTTCGACGGCGGTCTGGGCGTTGTCGAGGACGTTCAGCAGCACGCCAATCCCGGTTTCAGACGGTCCGAAGGCCTTGACCGCGTCGACGTAGCGGGAAGCCGGGCTTTCCCCGTCGCGGGCGGAGTTCCACAGCGCGGTCCAGCAGAGGGCACGGGCCATCGGATCGGTGATCCGGTCCAGGGAGGCCAGCACCGTGGCTTCCGATGCCGGGTCCAGCCGCACTTTGGCGTAGGTGAGGTCGTCGTCGTTCACCAGCAGGAGCGCGGGCCGGGGCTGGCCGGCAAGGTCGGGGATGTCCGTCCTGGCTCCGGCTACGTCGGTTTCGACGCTTCCGGTCCGGACGAGGGCGCCGTTGGCGTCGAAGTTGTAGGAGCCCACACGCAGCCGGTGCGGCCGCAGCTCCTCGCGTCCGGTGACGGGGTCCACAGCCTCCTGGACGATGGCCACGTTACCGAGTTCGCCGTCGTGCGTGTCCGTCTCCACCGAGAGGGTGGAGATGCCCGAGGTCTGCAGACAGTGGGCTGCCCAGCCGGCCAGGTCGCGGCCTGAGGAAGCACTGAGTGCACCCAGCAGGTCAGCCAGGGTGGTGTTGCCGTAGGCATGGTCGCGGAAATACTGCCTTGAGCCGGCGATGAACGCTTCGAACCCTACGTACGCCACCAGCTGCTTGAGCACGGACGCGCCCTTGGCATAGGTGATCCCGTCGAAGTTCTGCTTGGCGGCCTCGAGGTCGGGGATGTCGGCCACGATGGGGTGGGTCGTGGGCAGCTGGTCCTGGACATAGGCCCAGGCCTTGCGCTTGTTCGCGAAGTTCACCCAGGCGGTGTCCCAGTCAGTGGCACGGTCCACGCCGAGGGTTCCCATGTAGTCGGCGAACGACTCCTTAAGCCAGAGGTCATCCCACCACTGCATGGTGACGAGGTCGCCAAACCACATGTGGGCCATTTCGTGCATCAAGGTGTTCGCACGCGCCTGGTACTGGGAGTCGGTGGCACGGGACGTGAACACATAGCTCTCGGTGAAGGTGACCAGGCCCGGGTTCTCCATCGCGCCGAGGTTGTATTCGGGGACAAAGGCCTGGTCGTATTTACCCCACGGGTACGGGAAGTCGAAAAGCCGGTTAAAGAAGTCCAGCCCGCTCTTGGTGATACGGAACAGTTCGGCGGCATCGAAGGATTCCGCCATGGAAGCCCGGCAGTAGAGAGCCAGCGGCACCTCGAGGGACGTCCCGTCGTCGAGCATGGCGCTCCAGTGGTCCTGTGCCTTGAAGTAGGGCCCCACGAGCACCGTGGTGATGTACGTGGACATGGGCCGGGTGGTGGCGAAGTCCCAGCGGCTGGTGGCCGGATCGCTGGTCAGCTGCGTGCGGGCGGCCTCTGCCCCGTTGGAGGCGACCTCCCAGCCGGACGGGGCCATGACGTGGAACGTGAATTCGGCTTTGAGGTCTGGCTGCTCAAAGTTGGCGAACACGCGCCGCGCGTCGGCAGGCTCGTACTGCGTGTACAAGTAGCACTGGCCGTCGGCGGGATCCACGAAGCGATGCAAGCCCTCGCCGGAACGGCTGTACGGGGCGGTTCCGGTGATCGTGACCTGGTTTTCTGCCTGCAGGTTGTCCAGCCGGATCCGGGAGCCGTCCACAACGTCGGCGACGCCCAGTTCCTTACCGTTGAGGAAGACGCTGTGCACCTCGCTGGCGATGAAATCCAGGAAGGTCGAGGCTGCCTGCCCCAGGCCAGGCTCCGCGGCCGAGAAGTTGATGACGCTCCGGCTGGTATACCCGGCAACGCCAGGATCCGCTGCCTGGCGCACGTCCAGGGAAACGTCGTAGCTGTGGGTCGTGATCAAGGCTGACCGTTGCGCGGCTTCCGTGCGCTGCAGATTCTCATGTGACACTCCGCTATCTAATCACGGGACTCCGCCGGCGGTTCACCGCCGGGATCGCTGCCCTGCAACGGGCCGGCGCGGGCCTACCCAGTCATGAGCAAGGCGGCCGCGAGGCCCAGCAGGGCGATCAGCAGCCAGGCCGCCAAAGCAGCGAACAGCGCCCGGGCCCCGGTGTGCAGGAGCGTGCGGATCCGCACCGCGGACCCCAGCCCGAACAGTGCGGCGCCCAGCAGGATGTCCTGGAGTCCGGCACCGGCGTCGAGGGCCCCCGGCGGAAGCCATCCGGTGGACCGCAGGCCGACCATGGCCACAAAGCCGAGCACAAAGAGCGGAATCACGGGAGGCAGGCGTTCGGCTTCGGGTGCTGCCAA
>JBKKDH010000412.1:0-19223 GCA_046708445.1 Arthrobacter sp. | reverse complement strand
CGACCGCCATCAGCGCGGCACCGCCCCATTCCCCGCCGGCGGAGAAGCCCTGGACAATGCGGAGGGTGATCAGCAGGATGGGTGCCCAGACGCCGATGTCGTTGTAGGTGGGCAGCATGCCGATCAGGGCAGTGGCGGCACCCATCATGAGGAGGGTGAACACCAGCATGGCCTTGCGGCCGAGGCGGTCACCGAGGTGGCCGGCGACGACGGCGCCCAGCGGCCGGAACAGGAAGCTGATGCCGATCAGGGCAAAGGACAGGATCTGCGCCAGGCCGGGGTTCGAGGCCTGCAGTGGGGTGAGGAACAGCGGGGACAGCAGCGTCCCCGTCAACTGGGCAAAGATGAAGAAGTCGTACCACTCGATGGTGGTGCCTACAAGGGTCCCGGCCAGGACCTTGCGTTCTTCCCTCCGGGTGCTGGGGCCGGCAAGTGAATCCACCAAAGAAGGTGTGGTCATTGAAACTCCATTGTTTAAGGCAGGGGTGCTGCCAGGTGAAACGCCTTCATGATTACCGACAGAACGGTCAGTTAGTTAGTAGGGTACTACGAAAATGTGAGGGAGGACACGCCTGCGTGGATTTTTTGTTCATCAAACGCCAGCCTGAAGAGCCTCACGCGCTCCGGGCCGGTGAGCGTCTTGACCTGCAAGTACAGCTCGATGCCGTGGCGCCTGGGTGGCGCCGTCGAAAGCAACGATGGCCACTCCCGTGGCTTTCTGCCCCAGGCTGCCGCTGAAATGGTGCGATCGCGGGGCCGAGGTCCAGCCGGCGGCTGACGGATAGCCCGCGTTCCGTGAATCGGAAATCATCACTGATCCCCAAGCTAGACCCGCGAGGGCCATGGTGCTGGACGCGCGTATAAGCGAGTTCTATATTTGAACTAACAATTCTTATATAGGACGCTACTCGGATTCAGGCGTGAGCACGAGAGTGGGCCGACCGCCCGCCCGGAGCCGCCTAGGATGGACACCATGATTCCCACAGCCGCCGCCCCCGCCGGAGCAGCGCAGGCGTCGCCGTCGCAGACCCTATCTCGGGGCATCCGGGCGCTCGAGATCCTGGCCGCCGCCCAGAGCCCGTTGACCATCGCCGAGCTTGCCGATGCGATGGGCGTTCACCGGTCTGTCGCGTACCGGATCCTGCGGACGCTGGAGGACCACTCGCTGCTGGTGCGTGATGACGCGGGCCGCGTGCAGCCAGGTCCCGGCCTGGCCGTCCTGGCACGGGGCGTCTCACGAAACCTTCAGACTGCCGCCCTCCCCGAACTCACGCACCTGGCCAACACCCTGGACATGACGGCTTTTGTGGCCGTCTGGGACCACCTCGACTGCATCACGCTGGTGACCATGGAACCGCGCCACTCGGGCGCGGCAGTCGCCCAGCACCCGGGCACGCGCCATCCCATCAGTGCGGGGGCACCCGGCATCGCGATCCAGTCAGCGCTGACCGTGGCCGAGTGGGCACAGCTGGCGCCGGGGATACCCTACCGGCCCGAGGCTGCTGACGCCCGCCGCGCCGGCTACTCGGCCAGCCATGACGAGGTCATTGCCGGCGTGTCATCCCTGGCCGCCCCGGTCCGGGTGCCGGGCGGGCGGCCGGCGGCCCTCGCCGTCGTCTATATCCGGTCCTCGCATGACCCAGCCACGGTGGGTGTTGCCTTGGCTGAAAGCGCTGCCAGAATCGAACGCCAGTTGGCCTGACGGCCGCTCATGCGGCGCGGCGGCTTAGGTCCGCTTCCGTCGGAGCACGACGGCGGACGCCGCACCAAGCAGGACAAGGGCCACCGACGCGGCAACCGGCACGAGGAACGCAACCGTATGGCCGTGGGCCTGTGCGAGCTGCCCGGCCACCGCAGACCCGATGGCCGTGCCGGCCACAATCCCGCTGGCCAGCGCCGTCATAACGGTTCCCAACCGTCCCGCGGGGGCGATGAGGCCGCCGATGGCGAACACCGTCACCATCACCGGGCCAACCGGGATTCCCAGGACCAGCAGCACCAGCACCATGCCCCCAGCCGACGACGGAAGAAAGAGCAGGAACGCCAGGACTGCCATCAGGACGGCGCCCAGCAGCCACCGCACCGAGACCGTGAGGCGTTGCGGCCAGTAGGCCAAGGACAAGGCGGCGACGGCGGAGCTCACCCCCATCACGGCATACAGCAAGCCGGCAATTTCGGAGGTGGCAAAGCCGGCTGCGAACGAACTCAGGGCCGTCTGCGTGGAGCCGAAGAAGGTGCCCATGCAGACCATGGCCAGAACCGGCAGGGCCACCGCCCACGGGATGGTGCGTGTGGTGACTTTCGGCGGCGTTGCGTTCGCGCCCGCATTGCCGGCGGTTACCGATCCCGGGGATACCTTGCGGTGGACGGGCACAGCCCGGTGGGTCCGGTGCACGGCAAAAGCCGGGACCAGGGTGACGGTCAGGGCAGCAGCAAGGGCAAGGGGAAGCCAGGGTGCGACGAGGCTGGCCAGGATTCCCACCAGCGCAGGACCCAGGACAAAGGTCAGCTCGTCCGCGGTGCCTTCATAGGACAGGGCTGTGTCCAGGTCCTGCTTGTTCGCCGCCTTACTGTTAGCGGCCGGGCTGCGTGAAGAGTTTTGGGACGTCAGCGCCATCCACCGGACCCGCGCCAGGGGGCCGACCTGCGGGCAACTGGCGCCTGAGGCAAACGCGGCGGCGAGCAGGGCCGCGGGGAAGGCCGCCGTCGGGGTCATGGCGTAGGCTGTGGCGATCAGCATGAGCACGGCGAGGGCGTTGAGGGCGGCCGCGACGAGCAGGACCGGTCGCTGGCCCCGGCGGTCCGCCAGGGCCCCCAGTATCGGAGCCCCGATGGCAGAGCCGATTCCGACCGCACCTGCTGCAGTGCCGCCCACAGCGTATGAGCCACTGACCGAGGTCACCAGGGTCAGGGTCCCTACGGTGAGCATGGCCAGGGGCAGGCGGGCGAAGAGTCCCAGGGGAATAAAGCCGCGTCCGGCCAACTGCGGAAGCTGCGCAAAGCGGCCTTTCGCGGACGGCTGGGGAGCGTCAGGGGTGGGACGGTCAGTCCGGGGGCCGTGTTGCAGGGCGGGAGTTGATGGCAGGGGTGAAGGATTCAAGGTTCCGGGCTCGTTCAGTCATGCGCATCGTCCCTCCTCCCGATGCGCGCAACCCGGTAACCGTCCGATTATAGCCGTTGCTGGCCCCCGGGTTTAGGTATTCCGGGTCAGGAGAGCGGCGAAACGGTGTCTGAGATGTGCAGCGCGGAGCCGTTGCGGCCTTTGACCACCTGGAGTTGGACGCCGATGCGCTGCTTCATTTCGCCCACATGGCTCACCAGCCCCACCACCCGGCCGCCGTCCCGCAGCCCTTCGAGCGCATCCATCACCTGCTCCAGCGCCTGTTCGTCCAGGCTGCCGAAGCCCTCGTCCACAAACAAGGTCTCAATCTGGATTCCGCCGGACTCGTGCTGGACCACATCGGCCAGGCCAAGGGCCAGCGACAGGGAGGCCATAAATGATTCACCGCCTGAGAGCGTTGACGTGTCGCGGCGGTGCCCCGTCCACTGGTCCACCACTTCCAGTCCCAGCCCCGACTTGGCACCGCGCGCCGCTTTGGCATCGGTGTGCTGGAGCAGGTAGCGGCCGTCACTCATGGCAACCAGGCGCTCAGATGCTGCCAGGGCTACCTGTTCCAGCCTCGCCGCGAGGACGTAGCTGTTCAGGCTCATGCGGTAGGTGTTGTCACCGCGTCCCCCGGCGGCGTCTGCCAGGGCGGTCAGCATCCGTGCGCGCTCCCGCGGAGCGTTTCCGGAGCCGGCAAGGTCCTGGTATTCCGCCACGATGCCATCCAGGGATTCCACGCAGCGTTTCGCCATTCCCGCAGCCAGGCCCGCCGCGCGTGCTTCCTCCTCAGCCAGTGCAGCTGCAGACTGCAGAGCCCCGAGCTGTGCCTCATCCGGGACCAGGCCCAGGGCCTGTTCCTCAAGGGCCAGCATCACTTCCTCGGAGGCAAAGAGCTCGGCCACCCTGGCCTGTTCATCGTGGCCGGCACGGATCTCTGCCTGCAGGGAAGCAGCCTCGGCACTGCCCAGCAGCTCCGCCCGGGCATCCCCGGCCGTGCTGAAGCCCGCTTCCGGCAGTGCCAGCTCCAACTGTTGCCTGGCGTCAGCCGCGCGGACCTCGGCCTGGTCCAGCTGGGTCTGCGCCTGCACAGTCTTTTCAAGCGTTGCGGCCGCATCCTGCAGCGCGCGTAGCCGGTGCGTGAGGTCGCGGTGGCCGGACCGGAGGCCGGACAGTGACTCGTTGAGGGCCGTTGCCTGCTCCAGGACCTCTGCCAGGGTGGACCGCACCTGCGCCAGCTCCGCGCCGGCATCTGCCCTGGCGGCCTCCGCTTCGGCGATGCGGGTTTCGATTCCGGTGAGCCGCACCCGCATCCCCGCCAGCTTGTCAGCTGCCTGGGCTGAGCGTTCAGCAGCCTGCCGGGCCTCCTCGGCTGCCTTCCGGGCTTCGGCTTCGGGGGTGTCCCCGCCCTGGCCTGCAAGGACGGCCACCAACTGCCTTGCCCCTGCCAGCTCGGTGCCCAGCGTTGAGAGCCGGGCCTCTGCCGCTTCGAACACCGCGCGGGCTTCCTCTTCGGCCTGGCCCAGCTGCAGGGCTGACTGGGCTGCCTTTGCCGGGGATGGGTGGTCCGGGCTGCCGCACACAGGGCAGGGCAGGGCGTCGGCCAGCTGCGCCGCGAGTTCAGCTGCGGCATTCGCCAGGCGCTCTTCGCGAAGGTCGAGCCACTGGCGCTTTTTCTGCAGCTGGTCCTCGCGGCATGCCTCGTAGTTTTCTGACGCCAGCTGCTGTGCCACAACCGCTGACCGGTGGCGGCGGACGACGTCCAGCAGTTCGTCGGCCGCGGCTGCTTCCTTGGTGTGCATGACGGCGGCTGCGGCCAGTTCGGCGAGTGGCTCCAGGCCTGCGGACAGGTCCGTGTACTCCGCCCGCAGGGACTGGAGCCCGCCGCCAAGTTCAACCTCGGCGGACTGCAGTTCTTCCTTCTTACGGCCCAGCATCGTTCGCCTGGCCGTGAGGGCACGAAGCCGTTCTTCGTCCGGCAGCCGTGCTTCCACGACGGCGAGCAGGGAGCGCAGCCTGTCCAGTTCCGAGGCGGCATCAGGGGCGTCCGGATCAAGGCTCTCCAGTTCCGGATCCTCGTCCACTGCCATACGCAGGAGCGTGAGGGCCGACTCGCGGGCAGCGGCGGCACTGCGGAGCTGGATTTCTGCTTTCTCCACAGCCTGCAGCTGGCCGGTCAGGACTTCCGCCTGGCGGTGCCGGGAAAGCCGCGCGGCGTGCGCGTCGAGGAGCGGAGCTACCTCATCGGCCACCGCTTTCCGGGCCGTCGCGGCTTCCAGCCGCCGCTGCCGCCCGGTCCGGGCAACCGCAGTGTCCAGGAGCTTCCGGTGCTCCCGGCTCAGCGAATTGGCTGCCTCCGCCTCACCGGCCAAGCCAGCGGCGCGGACGGCGAGGGCTGTCTGCAGCCACTGAATCCGGGCCGCGGCGTCCTCTGCCGGAGGAGCGGCCGATTCGTCGATGCCTACGGCGGAAACCTCGGCTTCCGCCCTGGCGGCGAGCAGGTCAAGTTGTCCGTTGAGCCGTGAAACATCGCTTCGAGCGTCCTGTGCCAGCAGGGACAGCTCCTGTTCCACTGCTTCGAAGCGCTGTGTGCCGAAGAGTTTCTGGAGCAGGTCCAGGCGGTCTGCCGCCTTCGAACGGAGGAACGCCGCAAAATCGCCCTGTGGCAGCATGACCACACGGGTGAACTGTTCCCGGTCCATCCCCAGGAGGCCGGTGATTTCGGCGCCGGCTTCGTCGTTGCGACCGGATTTTTCAGTCCAGTCCCCGTTCACCCGTTCGCGCAGCAGGGTTTTGGCCTGCTGGGTAGTGAACCCGTTCTTCCCGCGGGCGCTGGGCTTGTCCCAGGCTGGCGAGCGGGTGACTTCGAAATGCCGGCCCTGGGCAGAGAACTCGCAGCTGACGGCCGGTTCCGTGGCCGGGTCCGCGTGGTCGCTGCGGAGGCGTTTGCCGTCCTGCCGCGCGCCGGGTACCGAGCCATAGAGCGCGAAGCAGATGGCGTCCAGGACGCTGGTCTTGCCGGCGCCGGTGGGTCCGTTGAGCAGGAACAGCCCGTGGGCACTGAGCCTGTCGAAGTCGATTTCCTCGGTGCCGGCGAACGGTCCAAAAGCGGAGATCCTGAGCCGATGGATTCTCACAGCGACGCCTCCTGGAGCCGCACGTTGTCCAGGGCCGCTGCCAGCGCCACCCGCTCGGCGTCGTCGGGTTCCCGGCCGCGGACGTGGTCGAGGAATCCGCAGCAGACGGAGAGGTCGTCCTCTGCCTCAGCCAGCCTGCTGCTGTAACTCGCTGCGGGCTTCGTGGCCGCGCCCTGTGGATCAAAGCCCAGCACCAGCGTGTCCGGGAAGCGTGACCGCAATCGTTCCATGGCCTGGGCAGGCCGTTGGGCATCCGTCAGGGTGATCTGGCAGTAGGCGTCTTCTGCCCACGCGTGGTCGCTGGAGTCCAGCAGTTCCGCGATCCCGCCACGGAGCACCGCGAGCTTCCGCGGCGCGTCCCAGGCCAGTTCCGTCACGCTGGCCACTCCGGCCGGGCCGACGTCGATGAGCCAGCCGCCTTTTTGGTGCTTGGCTTCCGAGAAGGAGTAGGCCAGCGGGGACCCGGAGTACCTGACGTGGGGAGAAAGTGTCTGACGGCCGTGAAGGTGGCCCAGGGCGGTGTAGCTGAAGCCGTCGAACAGGTCCAGGGGGACGGCCCCGACTCCGCCGATGCTGAGGTCCCGTTCGCTGTCCGAACTGATGCCGCCGCTGGCGAAGGTGTGTGCCAGCACGACGGAATGGACAGTTCCCTGACCGGTGCGGTGCTGGAGGTCTGCGCGGATGAGGTCCGTGGCTGCGCGGGTGACCTCGAAGTGGCTGGCCGTCTCCACGCCCAACTGCTCCGCCACCAGTCGCGGTTCCAGCCATGGAATGCCGTAAATGGCCAGCGTGGCGCCGGCTCGGCCTTCTGTGCCGTCTTTCACGGGTGTTCCGTCCAGGGGCAGAAGCAGGGGCTGGTCCAGTTCGGCCAGCCGGGTGCGAAGATGCACTCCGCCCCTTTCCAGGAGCCGGGAGGCGAAGCCCAGCCTGATGGCGGAGTCGTGGTTGCCGCTGGTCAGGACCACTTGGGCACCGGCTCCGGTCAGCCTGACCAGGGCGTCATCCAGCAGGCCCACCACGTCCACTCCCGGCAGTGCGCGGTCGTACACGTCGCCTGCGATCAGGACGACGTCAACCGCGTTTTCCGTGACGGCGTTGACGAGCTGGTCGACGAAGGACCGCTGGGCGTCCAGCATCCCGACGCCGTGGAACGACCGGCCAAGGTGCCAGTCCGATGTGTGCAATAACCGCATATTCCTACGCTATCGGCTGCCACTGACAGTTTGAGCCAGCCCCGCGGCAGGGGCCCCTGCGCTGTGCGCTGCGGGGGCCCCTCGCGTGAGGCCTAGCTGCGTTTTCCGTCGAAGAACTCCTGCGCCTCGTTGCTTTTGGCCGCCGGCACCGCCGCGGGGTCGGACGCAACCGCGTCTTCCGGGGCGTCCAGGTCGTTGGACCCGTCCAGGTCGTCCGATTCATCGGGTTCATCGGATTCTGCCAGGTCATCGTCCGCGGCGTCCGCGGACACAGCAACGCCCGTTGCACCGGCGGCAGGTGTGGAGTCCGCGAAGCCGCGGAAAACCAGCCCGGAGATGGCTGCGCCGACCAGCGGCGCCACCCAGAAGACCCACAGCTGTTCCAGCGACCAGGGCGAGCTGAAGATGGCGGAGGCCGTGGCGCGGGCAGGGTTGAAGGGCGCGTTGCCGACGGACTGGCCCAGCTGCAGCAGGACCGCGAAAGCGAGGCCCACGGCGACGGGGGCAGCGGCTTTGTTCAGGCCGTTCCGCGCGGTGGTGCCCAGGAACACGGCAACCAGGATGGCGGCGCCCAGGACTTCCAGCAGCAGCACGGCGGCCATTGGTGCCTGGATGATGGAATGCTCACCAAAACCCGCAGTGACGGTGTCGAAGGCCGTCCGGCTGTCCTGGATGCTGGGAAGGGTGCGCAGGATCGCGAAGAGGGCCAGGGCACCGAGCAGGGCACCAGCCAGCTGCGCTCCAACGTAGGCGGCGGCGTCTGCCAGCCGGATCCGCCCGGCCACGGCATGGCCGACGGTCACGGCCGGGTTGAAGTGTCCGCCCGACACATAGCCGAACGCCAGCATCACCGCAGTGACTGCGAGGCCTGCGGCGAGCGCGGCGGGCAGCGGGCTGGATTGCGGGATGGTGAAGAGCGGCACGCCCAGGCCGGCGACCACCAGGAACAGGCTGCCGAATGCCTCGGCTGACAGTCTGGCCACCAGCCCGTAACGGACGGCGACAGCGCCGCTGCCGGACGGCTTGGCGTTGTGTGCGTGGTGAACGGGCACAGGCGTGGTCATGTTCGGGCGGTCCTTTTCGTAGGGGGTGGCGCAGTGGCCGGGAACTGCGGTGGGCTGTTATGCACCAGGCAGCCCCTGCATTGTGCCACCGGAGTCTGGACGTTGGCTGGAACCGAACTTAGCGTCCTGTGCAGGCGATGGCCTTCGCCACGGTAAATTTACTGGCATGAGCTATGAACCGGGCGCCTCTGCCGTGCCCTCGCTGGAGTCCCGCATCCATGGTTGCCTGCTGGGCGGGGCGCTGGGCGACTCGCTGGGGTACGCCGTCGAGTTCGACTCCATCGCGGAGATCCGCCGCCGGTTCGGTCCGGAGGGCCTGACGGACTTTTCAGCGGTCGACGGCGGCAGCCACTTTTCAGACGACACCCAGCTGACCCTTTACACCGTGGACGGCCTCGTCGAGGCACTGGAATGGGCCAACTCCGGCGTGGGCGCCGACGTCAACGCGTGCCTCTGGCTGGCGTACCTTCGCTGGCTGGCCAGCCAGGGTGAAGCTGCACCGTCCTCCGCACCGGTCCCGCAGGCGCGCTGGATCGACACCCAGGAGGTGCTTCGGCACCGCCGCGCCCCGGGCTCGGCCTGCATCAGCGGACTCGCCACCGGCGAGATGGGCACATCCTTCCGTCCGGTGAACCCCGACTCCAAAGGCTGCGGGACGGTCATGCGCTCCGCACCGTTCGGGCTAATACCCCACATCACGCCCGACGCCGTCTACAAGCTCAGTGCCGACGCCGCCGCCCTGACGCACGGCCATCCGTCCGCGCGCCAGAGTGCGGGAGCCTTCAGCCTGCTGATCCACCGCCTTGTATCAGGTGACAGCCTGCAATCGGCGGTGGCGGCTGTTCTGGCTGATGTGCGGGCCATCGTCGATGTCGCACCGGAATTGCCCGTGCGGCTGGAGGCTGCTGTCCGCCTTGCCGAAACCGGATTTGCGGACCCGGAGGAACTGGTGCAGCACCTCGGCGAGGGCTGGGTCGCAGAGGAGGCACTCGCCGTCGGGCTTTACGCGGTCCTGGCCACCGCCCCTGACGCGGCCGCCCTAAGCGAACCGGAAGATCACTTCCGTGCCGCCGTCGGCCTGGCCGTCAACCACAGCGGCGACAGTGACTCCACCGGTTCCATCGCCGGCAACATCCTCGGCGCGTACTACGGCGAGGAATGCCTTCCGGCGGCCTGGCTGGAGCAGCTGGAGGCCCCGCACGTCATCCGCGCCATGGCGGACATGCTGGTGGGCGTCACAACCGCCTGAGGGAGATGTTGTTGCAGGCCTCGCAGACCTCTTCCGGGATAAGTCCGCGGCGCTGCAGCAACCCAAAAATGACACAACCCAGGCAGAAGCCCGCAAAGGCTTCCAGCGAGGCTGCGAGGATGAGCACTGCCAGCACGATCCACGCTGCAGGGGCGGCGCCCACCGCGAAAAGGACCAGTGCCGTGGTGGAAACCACGGTGCCCAGGCCCTGGGCGAACCGTTTTGGAGGCCCGGGGACCAGCTTCGGCCGCCCCAGCCGCGGCGCCAGGACTTTCACCGAGAGCAGCGCCAAAGGCGAGATACGGGGGCCGAACAGCACGCGGAGCCAAAAACCGGCGGCGATGAGCAGCAGTCCCCACCCGGAGCCGGTTATAAGCGTGATGCCGGCCAGCAGCACTACCAGCCCGGCCGTGATCCGGGCCGCGTATTCGTTGACCGGATTGGGGAAGGCAAACACCGCACGCCAGTCGATCCCCGTCCGGATGGCCGGAGGGGTGCTCTTAGCGCCGATGGTTTTGGTCATGCTGCAAGGCTAGGAGTACACCGGCCGGCGCGGAAGGTTTGTTGCGCCAGATGAATCAGGCGGGGTGCGCTCCCGCAGCAACGCCGGCCGTGGCGTAGCCCCCCACCATCTGGAGGAACTCGCCTTCGGAGAGCACTTCGATCATCTGGCCGCGTTCGTGCAGTTCCAGAACCCGCCGGGCTTTGCCCGTCAGCCTCCCCGAGCGGAGGTCCGAGGCCACAAACCCGTCTCCCACTACGAGCACATTGGTCCGTGCCGTCACCCTGCTTTCGGGCCGGGCGCCCAGTTCCGCCGAGCGGACCTTGGCTTCGGGCCTGGCCATGGAAAGCTCTCCGGTGAAGACAACAGTCTGGCCGAACAGCGGGTGGCCCGGTTCGGCGTCGGCATTTGGCAGCGGGTTGGCACCTTCCTGGGGCCAACCGGACTGGAACGGCCGACTGCGGGAGGCTTCGCTGCCGTTGGTGCCGGCGAGGGCGAGGGCCGCGAGGCTCTGCTTGGACAGGGCGTCCCGTGCCGGGTCAAAGGCCTGCTGATGGGGCAGGGCAAGGCCCAGTGACAGATACAGTTCGGCGATGCTGTTGGCCCCGTTGCGTGAAGCGATGTCAATCAGGATGCCGGCGCACGCACGGGCGTCCTCCCCGGCGTCGTGGTGGTTGACCAGCGGGACGCCGGCCTCCTCTGCAGCGAAGGGCAGGGAGTTGGAAACCAGCGAATAGCAGCGGCGGGACAGCATCACGGTACAGACGTAGTCGTACGCGGGCCCTGCGAGGCCTGACACTTCCAGGCCGGACCTGATGACGCCAAGGTCGAAGGCCGCATTGTGTGCTGCCAGGATGTCGTCGCCGATAAAGGCGCCAATTTCCGGAAACAGCTCACCGAACCGGGGAAGCCCGGCAACGTCCTCGGCCCGGATGCCGTGGATTCGGACGTTGTGGTAGTCGAAGTGGTCATGGTTCGCCGGAGGCCGCATAAGCCACGAGGCCTCGGCTACGACCTTTCCGCCCCGGACCTTTGTCAGGCCCACCGCGCACGGTGAACCCCGGAAGCCGTTGGCCGTTTCGAAGTCGATCGCCGTAAAGTCCAAACCCACGGCCCACACTTTACCGCCGCACAGGGCCGTTCCTGTGGCACCACGGCGGCTCTGTCGCGGATATCACCTGCCCGACGCCGGGTGGCGGTGACGTAAAGACGGCCGGGTAAGTACCGCTAGGGTGTTGCCCGCCGGAGCGTCAGGTAGGACCCGACGGCGAGCGCGGCACAGAGCACGGCTGCCCAGGCGCCGATGGTGAGGGGCGTCTGCTGGGCGAACCAGGTTCCGATGCTTCCCCACCACAGATTCAGTGTGGCCAGCGCAACGACGCCGAGCAGGAGCACCGCCGAACCGATCAGCGAGACGAGCATCCCGGTAGTCCCCCACCGTTTGTAGATCGTGGCAAACCAGAAACCGATGATGAACATCAACATCATCACCGTGAAATAGAACACGCCCGTGCCGTACCAAGGCCCGTCCGAAACCCAGGGGACGGCAAAGAAGAATCCATTGATTCCCCAGCCATTGGTTGCCCGTTCAGCAATGCCGCCCAGAAGGTAGATGGCCGACATGGCCGCAGCCAGCACGGCAAACAGGCCCAGTGTGCCCAGGAAGAAGGCCCGGCGGCTGACGCTCAGCGCCTGCGAAAACGGGAAGGCCAGCGTCATGCTCTGGATGCCCAGCACCATGAAGTACCAAAGCGGGGCCTGGCTGCCGCCGCCATACTTGGGCTCATCCACGGGGATCAGTGCGAAGATGGCGATCGACAGGAGGAACGCCGCGCCGAGGATGACCAGCGGGTTCCCCAGGTAGGTCCACTTGGTGACGAGCTGCATCCGCGCCACGGCCATTGTCCGGCTCATCGTGTTGCCTCCACTGCGTCCAGTTCAGCATCGCCGCCGGGCACGCGCCGGGAGGGATGGTTGACAAGGGTTTTCCTGATGACGAGTTGCTGCAGCGATACAGGGGCCAGTTCCAGTCCGAGCCTCGCGGCCTCAGCCCGTTGCGCCGGGCTGAGCCTTTCGTCCACGGTGACTGACGCCAGCGGGCCCAGTGACTCACGGTGCAGGACCTTCATGCCGGCGAGGAACGCATCCACCTTGTGGGCCGGGCCAACCACTGTTGCGGCCGAGCCACGCAGGGCGTCCGCCTCGGCATCGATCAGGATCCTTCCCTGGTCTATGACGATGACGTGGTCCAGGAGGTTGGCCACCTCGTCAATAAGGTGCGACGAAAGCACCACCGTGCGCGGGCTGTGGGTAAAGTCCTCCAGCAGCCGGTCGTAGAACAGCTGGCGGGCCACCGCGTCCAGTCCCAGGTACGGTTCGTCGAAGAACGTCAGCTCTGCCCGCGAGGCCAGGCCAATAATCACACCGACGGCGGACAGCTGCCCGCGGGAGAGTTTTTTGATCCGCCGCTTGACGGGCAGCCCGAAGTCCTCGATAAGGCGCTCCGCAAACTCCTGGTCCCAGTTTCCGAACAGCAACCTTGCCGCCCTGAACGCGTGGAACGCGGTGAAGTCATCGGGATACTTTTGCGATTCCCGGATGAAGCAGACACGGGAAAGGACCCGGTCGTTCTCATACGCTTCCTCCCCGAAAATGAGGGCCTCCCCGGTCGTGGCAAAGGCCTGGGCCGTCAGGACGGACATCAGCGTGGTCTTTCCTGCACCGTTGCGGCCCAGCAGCCCATAGATCCGGTCCGCCGAGAGCCTGATGCTCACGTCATCGAGGGCCAGGACATCCCGGTAGCGTTTTGTGAGATTCCTCGCCTCGACCACCGCTCCGTTCACAACGCCGCGCTCCTTTCCTGGGTGCCATCCTCTGCCGCGGCGCCGTCTGCGCCGCGGACAATCATGCGGCTGAGCTCGTCCGCCGGAATGCCCAGCTTGCGGGCCTCCGCCGCCAGTGGGCGCACGAACTGCTCAAAGAATTCCTCGGTCCGCCTGGCTACCAGAGCAGCGCGGGCACCGGTGGAAACAAACATGCCTATCCCCCGCCTCTTATAGAGAATTCCTTCTTCGACCAGGAGGTTCACGCCCTTGGCGGCGGTTGCCGGGTTGATCCGGTGGAACGCCGCGAACTCGTTGGTGGAGGGGATCTGGCTCTCTTCGGCCAGTGTCCCGTCCACGATGTCGTTCTCGATGAGTCCGGCGATCTGCAGGAAGATCGGCCTGCTGTCGTCAATCACTGGCACCGCCCGGTTCCCCTCACCCAGGGAGGTGCCAGTAGCACCCCACTGGTTAGTTGGTTATGTAACTAACCATACAACCGGGTGGGCCGGGTACGTCAAGTACCCTGAGTAGGTGAACTTTCTTGCGATCAGCGACCTCGCCGCGCCCATGCTGGGAGGTGCAGGACCGGTCCAGCCGCAACTGGCGTCCTTCCTGCCCGACTGGCTGAACCCCCAGGTCTTCCTGGCCGACCCCGCCCTCGCCCCTTGGGTGGTGCTGCTCGTCTGCGGCATCGTCTTTGCCGAGACAGGCCTGCTTGTGGGTTTCTTCCTGCCCGGCGATTCGATGCTGTTTACGGCCGGCCTGCTGGTGGCCACCGACACCATCAAGTTCAATGTCTGGCTCCTGGCGCTGCTGATTACCGTCTCTGCCGTCATCGGCAACCAGACCGGCTACCTGATCGGTTCCAAGGCCGGTCCTGCCATCTTCAACAAACCCAACTCCCGGCTCTTCAAGCGTGAAAACGTGGAGAACGCCCATGCATTCTTCGAAAAGCACGGCGGCAAGGCACTGATCCTGGCACGCTTCGTTCCAATCATCCGGACGTTCGTTCCGGTCATTGTGGGCGTGGCCCAGATGGACAAGAGGAAGTTCTTCCTCTTCAACGTGATCGGCGCTGTGCTGTGGGGCAGCGGCGTCACCCTCCTGGGCTATCTCCTGGGCGACAGGGTCCCGTGGGTCAGGGACAACCTGGACATCATCTTCATCGCCATCGTGCTGGTCTCTGTGATTCCGATCGGCATCGAAGTACTCCGCGGCATCTCCGCCAAGCGCCAGGCAGCCGCCTATGGAACCGATGCGGTGGACGAGTTCATCGAAGAGCACGCCCCCGTTGAGGAGCGCAAGACCAACCTGGACTAGTCCCGGAAAGCACCGCGGGCACAAAGCCTGAAAACAATGAGGGAGCCCTGCCTGTGCAGGGCTCCCTCATTTGTCTCCCGTGACCCGTGTCAACGAGACACGCCGTACGTCCGGGCGAGCGCCTCAACGATGGCCGGCAACAGGGCGCGGAAGGCCTTGCCCCGGTGACTGATTGCGTTCTTCTCCTCCGGGGACAGTTCTGCACAGCTGCGGTCCTCGCCAACAGGCTGCAGGACGGGATCATAGCCGAACCCGCCCGCACCCCGGGGCTCGCGCAGCAGGGTCCCCTCAAGCTGCCCGTATTCCACTGTTTCGTGGGCCGTGCCGCCCGGCGCCGGCACGGCAAGAGCCGCGGCACAAACGAAGGCCGCACCGCGGTGCCCGTCCGGGACATCGGAGAGCTGGTCCAGCAGGAGCCGCAGGTTGGCGGCGTCATCACCGTGCCGGCCGGCCCACCGTGCGGAAAAGATGCCGGGCGCCCCGCCCAGGACATCCACGGCAAGGCCTGAATCGTCGGCGATGGCCACCAGGCCGGTCGCCTCGGCAACCGCGCGGGCCTTGAGCAGGGAATTCTCGGCAAACGTCACGCCCGTTTCGACGACGTCCGGCGCACCGGCCGCGGCGGCGTCCACCACCTGGGTGTCGACGTCGAGCCCCGGAACCTGGCCGCGCAGGAGCTCACGCAGCTCGCGCAGCTTGCCCTTGTTGTGGGTGGCAAGGACGAGCCGGGGCGCCTTGTGGTCCAAAACCGGACCGTCCAAACCCGCGCCGTCCGGAAAGCCGCCCCCTGGAGCTGCCGTGCTCACAGGGCGTCCGCGAGGGTTTCACGCTGGATCGCCGCCAGCTGGGTAGTGCCCAGGAGGGCAAGATCGAGGAGCTGGTTCAGCTCGTCACGGTCGAAAGGAGCGCCCTCGGCGGTGCCTTGGACTTCCACAAACTTCCCGGACCCGGTGACCACAACATTCATGTCAGTCTCGGCACGGACATCCTCGACGTAGGGCAGGTCCAGCATCGGGACGCCGTCGATGATGCCCACCGATACCGCCGCGATGGTGTCAATAAGGGGCTGGGCGTTCTTAGCAATCAGCTTGTTGTCCCGGGCGAATCGGATGGCATCGGCCAAGGCAACGTAGGCGCCCGTGATGGCGGCAGTGCGGGTTCCGCCGTCGGCCTGCAGGACATCGCAGTCCAGCACAATCGTGTTCTCGCCCAAGGCCTTGGTGTCGATGATGGAGCGCAGCGAACGGCCGATCAGCCGGGAGATCTCGTGCGTCCGCCCGCCGATCTTGCCCTTGACCGACTCACGGTCGGAACGGGTGTTCGTGGCGCGCGGCAGCATGGCGTACTCGGCGGTGACCCAGCCCCGGCCCTCCCCCTTGAGCCAGCGCGGTACCCCGGCCGTCAGCGAAGCCGTGCACAGGACCCGGGTGTTGCCGAACTCGATCAGGGCCGAGCCCTCTGCCTGCTTGGACCACCCGCGCGTGATGCTGATGGGGCGGAGCTGGTCGGGGGTACGGCCGTCGGCGCGCACTACGGGCACTACGGGCACTGCGGTTGCTTCTGAAGTCATGCCTTTAGCTTATCGACTAGCCGTGGGGCGTCCTGCCACAGACAGCCCTTCCGCACGTCCGGTGCACCATGCCATCGTTGCAGCATGCAGACGGTGTAAGACGCTGCCGGCGGTTCCGGCTTTTTTCCTGAGGCTGGCCAACGCATGGCATGCACGGGTCATGGGCGGTCGCCTGCTTCGACCGGGCGCACCTAGATCGTGTAGTGCACTCCGGCCACGGCAACGGCCACGTCGCCGCCGAAGACCGGCCGGGCCTCGGCCATGACCGTGGTGGGCGAAGTCCAGACGGGGATGTGCGTGAGCAGGAGCCGGCGTGCGCCGGCAACAGCTGCCGCCTCACCCGCGCGCTTGCCGGTCAGGTGCACGTCCTTGATGCCGTCGTCGCGGCCTTCCTCGAAGGCTGCCTCACAGAGGAAGAGGTCAGCGTCCTTGGCGGCTTCCTCCAGGCCGGCGCAGGAATCGGTGTCCCCGGAGTAGGTCAGCACCCGGCTGACCGGGTTGCCTTTCTTATCCGGCTCGGTGACCTCCACCCGGAGGGCGTACGCCTCCTCCACCGGGTGGTTCACGGCGAACGGAGTGATGGTGAACGGACCGAGGGCCACGGGTTCGCGTTCGGTCCAGTTGGTGAAGTCGAACTCCTCGTGCATGCCGGGGTCCAGTTCCAGGCCATAGGCGGTGGCCATACGGTTGGCCGTTGCCGCCGGGCCCCAGACCGGAATCCGGCCGCGTCCCCAGCCGCCCGGCTTCCAGCGGACCGCCACATGCAGGCCGCACAGGTCCATGCAGTGGTCCGGGTGGAGGTGGGTCAGGAAAATCGCGTCGATGTCCTCCAGGTCGGTGTACCGCTGGATGGCGCCCAACGCGCCGCTGCCCAGGTCCATCACGATCTTCCAGGTCCGTTCGCCGTCGTTGGCGGTCAGCAGGTAGCAGGATGCCGGCGAGCCGGGTCCCGGGAAAGAGCCCGTGCAGCCAACGATGGTGAGCTTCACTGGGCAGGACCTCCGGCCCGGCCGGTGTCCATAAAGCCATTGTTTGTGGAGCGTCTGTCGGGAAGGCCACCGCCCACGAAGTTCGACAGCCGCCGCTGCGGCCTGATGCTTCCGGCGCCGCTCTGTGCCGCGGCAATCATCTCCGGAGTGATCCGGGCGAGGCTGCCGGTGGGGTACTGGGCGGATACATGGTCCACATGCCGCACCGACAGGACCTCCGGCCCCAGGAAGCGGCGCGCGAGCGCTTCGAACTGTCCGGCATCGCCCGTGGCGATGAAGTGGTGTTCGGGCGGCGTTGCCGTGGTGCGCTGCAGGTCATGGGTGGCCAGCGCCCGGTAGACGTCTTTGGCTGTCTCCTCGGCGCTTGAGACCAGCGTGACGTTCTCGCCCATGACGTAGGAAATGACCCCCGTCAGCAGCGGGTAGTGGGTGCAGCCCAGGACAACGGTGTCCACCCCGGCGGCCTTCAGGGGCGCGAGGTATTCTTCGGCGATGGCCAGCAGCGCGGGACCGGTGGTGATGCCCGCTTCGACGTAGCTGACGAACTCGGGGCAGGCGACGGACGTGATCTCCAGGTCCGGTGCCGCGGCAAATGTGTCCTCATAGGCGCGGGACCCCACCGTGGCGGACGTTCCGATGACGCCCACGCGTCCGCTTCGCGTGGCAGCCACGGCCCGCCGCACAGCGGGCTGGATCACCTCAATCACGGGAATCCCGTATTTGGCGGTGTACCGCTCGCGGGCATCCCGCAGGACAGCGGCCGACGCCGAATTGCAGGCTATGGTGAGCAGCTTGACGCCGGAATCCACCAGTTCGTCCATCACGCCCAGGGCGTTTGCCCGGACTTCGGCGATGGGCAACGGCCCGTACGGCCCGTGGGCAGTGTCGCCCACGTAAAGGATCGATTCGTTGGGCAGTTGGTCGATGATGGACCGGGCCACCGTCAGCCCGCCGACGCCGGAGTCAAAGACGCCGATCGGCCGGGAGCCCAGGTGGCCGCCGGGAATGCTGCTGGCTGGGGACTCCGCCGCAGCTGCTGACGAATCCGTGCTCGAGGCTGTTGTCATGATTATTCGAGGATAGGTCTTCCCTGTGGGCGCGGCCATCACATTGTGGCGGCCGACTCATGTCTAATTTGTCACACTGCAGGATATATCCCGGAGCAGGGCTGACGCAGGCGGGACGGAAACTCTGGGCAGGACCGCGTTCAGGCCCGGGTGTCCAGGGACTGGAGCATCGCCTGCACCAGCGACTCCTGCAGCCAGGTGGCAAAGTTGTACACGAGGGCAAGGTAGCTCTCCACGTCCTCCGCCTGGGACCAGTCCTGCATGAGGTGGACGTGCTCAGCGTCCTCCTCGTCCCGGATGTCCAGCCGTTCTGCCAGCACCAGGCGGACGTCGTTCAGGGCCATCGACCAGTGCCGGGCACCCTCAGGGGTCAGGACAATTTCGTCCTTGTCCAGGTCCAGGGCGGCGGCCCGGAGGGCGCCGATCTTGGTCTCCCGCAGCGAACGCTCGGTGAGCTGGCGGAACTCCAGGGACGCGCCGTCGTCGTTCTTCATGACGTTCGGCAGGAGGCGCCTGACTGCACGGTCCGCGGGTTCCTGGACGTCCATGTCCAGCCCGATCATCGCGGCCAACGGATCCTGGTTGGCGCGTTCCTCCGGCTGGAGCATGGAGATGACGTCGTCGATCAGGCTGCGGAGCAGTTCCCGTTCGGCAGGCTCCAGGAATCCAGTGACGCCTTTGAGTCCGTATTTGAATGCTTTAGCCACGCTTACCCCTGCCCTGCCCGGATCCGCCCGGTTTGCCGGAGTTGCCTCCCGGCCCTCCTGTTGCCTTCTCCACGGTGGCCCACAGACCGAAGCCGTGCATGGCCACGGCATGGCGTTCGACCTGTTCCTTGCTGCCGTGGGCAACGATGGAGCGGCCCTTCTTGTGGACCTCCATCATGAGCTTGTTCGCCTTGGATTCGGAGTAGCCGAAGTAGCTCTGGAAGACATAGCTGACGTAGCTCATCAGGTTGACGGGATCGTTCCAGATCACCAGGTTCCAGGGGATGTCCGGGGCGGTCAGGGAGTCGGTGGACGCCTCTGTCCCGGTCCGGGTGCCCTCCTGCGTATCAGGGCCGAGCGCAACGCTTAAGGTCATCTGTCCATTCTATGGGGATGATGGGCCCACGCCGGCGAGGGCCCCGCGGCGAAGCGCAGCGAGACGTGGGAGCCGGTGGGTGGGCCCACGCCGGCGAGGGCCCCGCGGCGAAGCGCAGCGA
>JBKKDH010000411.1:0-10909 GCA_046708445.1 Arthrobacter sp. | reverse complement strand
GCCCCGTAACGCCGGGGAAACGCCGCGGGCCCATACGGGGGCGGGGTGGGGGGGGGCCGTATTTACGGGTCAGCCCCGCGGCGGAAGGCAACCCGAATGAGTGATCCAACCGAGAATGGGACAGCCGGCCCTGGCCGGTCACGCCATAAGAACAGGATCTGGGCGGAGCAGGTCCTCACGCGCGCCACCCGCCTGAGAGCTTTGTCCGTGTGGATGCAGTCCCGCAGCAACGACGAATTCCTTGCCGTCCTCGACGAAGGCATCAGCCGGCACCTGGATATCGCCGAGACCTCTGCCGGGGGTGGGAACCACCGCGGATTCACCGATTTCGGCGGGTCAGCAATTGAGTGCGCCGTCAGCAACCTGGACGCGGCCGAATCCCTGCTGCTGTTGCGTGCACCCGATGACTACATCCAAGGTCACTTCCCTGGCATCCACTCGGACGTCCGCCGGTACCTTGAGGCCGAGGACCCGCGGAGACGCCGGATTGAGGCGCTGTCCAAACAGAACCTCGAGCCACCGGTCAGCATCGACACGCGGGAAAGCCTGGGCATAGCCCTCACGGCAGCCCGGTCCCATTCACGGCAGCAGTACATCAAGGTCCGGAACTTCCGGAACGCCGTGGTGGTGGCCACCGTGGTGCTGTTCTCGGTGGCCGTGGCGCTGGGAATCTGGGGCCTGAGCGCGCCGCAGTCCATCCCGCTGTGCTTCAACCCCGACGACAAAATCGTCTGCCCCGCCGCGGAGTCGCTATACCGCCCCGATGCCGGCGACGACAAGGACCTGGTGGTCCTCCGGACGGCGATGCCCGGTGACATCTTCCTGATCCAGTTCGTTGGCCTGGTGGCGGCGGCAGTGTCCGGAGCCACGTCACTGCACCGAATGGAGGCAACGCCGGTCCCGTTCAGCCTTCCGATTGCCCTCACGGTCCTCAAGCTCCCCACCGGGGCGCTGACCGCGGTGCTGGGCCTGGTCCTGATGGGCGGGGGGTTCGTCCCGGGGCTGAGCGCACTGGATTCGGCACCGCAGATCCTGGCCTGGGCCATCCTCTTCGGGGCCTCCCAGCAACTGTTGACCGGCCTCGTGGACCGGCAGGCGCGGGGCGTCCTGGACGGTGTTGGCGGAAAACCGCACGGAGCCCGGACCTAGCGCCGCCCCGACGCGCAGTCCATAGGAACAGATGGCCGGGCAGTTCGTGGAGGCACTGGTGGTGCTGGACGAAGCCAATGCCGCCAGCGGGCGGCTCGAGCAATTGCGGCAGCACGCCGTCGTGCTTCAATCGCTGCCGCCGCGGATCGCCATTGTCCGCGTGCCGGCAAACCGTCCGTTGCCCGAGGCCCCGGGGACCCGCTGGTACCTTGGTGCCGTTCCGGCGGAGGCGGCGGCGGATTTCACGCCAACGGAGCGGCTGTTTGTCGACGCGTGGCTGTCCCGCAGCGAACCCAAGACCCGCCCCGGGGAAGGCCTGCCGTGGGACGCCCCCGGTAGGGAAGCCCCTGACTGGCCGGACGAGCCTCCGCCTCGGCAATAACATTCCAGTAACGCCCTCCGGTGCATAGTCCTTGTTGTAGGCCGGTGTGAGGAGAGGGCAATGTCTGGAGATTTGAATGTCAGGGAGCAGGCCGTCCTGGATGATTTTCCGGGGCTGCGGAGCGGGGCCGATCCGAACCCGCCGATCCATCAGTACGGACGGATCCGGATCGCCGTTGTGCCGGAGGGGGGCGGACCGCTGCGCAACGGCCTGGCGCCTGATGCCCCGCCCGAGGACCTGACCGACACTGAGCGGCTGGGCCTGGATGCGCTCCGCCTGCGCGACTCGCAGGAGTTCCGGAGCGCCAAGGAGAACCGTCCGCGGCAGGGGGAACCATGGAACATGACCGGCTGCACGGACGTCGCGCCCGTGGGGGAGGCGGACGTCGGCGCGGACAGCCTGGCCTTCGCCGCCGCGTCCACCAGCAGTTACCTCGAGGGCACCGTTGCGGTCGGCATAGTGATAGTCCAGGGCCCGACGGCGGCGCTGCGGTTTACGGACGCTGAGGTCCTGAAGGTGGTGGCAGAGGTCCAGAACGGGCTCGGCTACTTTGCCACGACCAACCCGATCGCGGGAATCAGCTTTGCGTATGACATCCAGAACGTCACCCTCGCCACTCCCGCTGATCCGGCAAACTCCGACCTCGAAGGCCTGTGGCGGAATCCGGCCATGGGCGCCATTGGTTACAGCGCCGACTGGAGCGGCGTGGGTGCTTACGTGGAGGACCTGCGGACACGCTTTGGCACCCGCTGGACCTTCTGCGGATTCTTCACCAAGTACCCGCTCGGGCATTTCGCGTACGCGTCGATCGGCGGGCCGCGGATCGTGATGGACTACAACAACGATGGCTGGGGACCGGACAACATCGACAGGGTCTTCGCCCACGAAACCGGGCACGTCTTCGGCTGCCCCGACGAATACGCGGCCAGCGGCTGCAACTGCGGCGGGAGCTGGGGCCGGTACGGGACAACCAACGGCAACTGTGAGAACTGTGCTGCCACCGGCGGCGTCCCCTGCCTGATGAAGGGCAATACCTTCACTTTGTGCGGCTACACCCCCGCCCATCTGGGCTGGTCCCCGCAGCTCCTGGTACGCAACTACGGTGCTTCCGCCGGCGGCTGGCAGGTGGGCCGGCACCCGCGGATACTGGCCGACACCACGGCGGACGGCCGGGCAGACCTCGTGGGCTTCGGCGACGCCGGCGCCTACCTGTCCCGCGCCCAGGCGGACGGGCGTTTCGAGGTGCCGCATCTGGCCGTGAACAACTTCGGCTACGTGGCCGGCGGCTGGCGCGTGGAAAAGCACCCGCGGTTCCTGGCCGACACCACCGGGGACGGCCGGGCAGACATTGTGGGCTTCGGCGATGCCGGCGTGTACATCTCCCGGGCCCAGCCGGACGGCACGTTCGACGCCCTGCGCCGTGTGGTGGACAACTTTGGCTACGTGGCCGGCGGCTGGCGGGTGGAGAACCATCCGCGGTTCCTGGCCGACACCACGGCAGACGGACGCGCCGACCTTGTCGGGTTCGGCAACGCCGGCGTATACATCTCCCGGGCCCAGCCGGACGGCAGCTACGACGCCTTGCGGCTGGTAGTGAACAACTTCGGATACGTTGCCGGCGGCTGGCGGGTGGAGAACCATCCGCGGTTCCTGGCCGACACCACGGCGGACGGACGCGCCGACATCGTGGGTTTCGGCGACGCCGGCGTGTATATCTCCCGGGCCCAGGCGGACGGCAGCTACGGACCCGTGACCCTGGCTGTCGCCAACTTTGGCTACGTGGCCGGCGGCTGGCGGGTGGAGAAACACCCGCGCTTCCTGGTTGACCTGACAGGTGACGGGCGGGCGGACATCGTGGGCTTCGGGGATGCCGGGGCTTACGTTTCCCTGACCCAGGCAGACGGCAGCTACGGCCCGGTGACCCTGGCCGTGGCCAACTTCGGGTACGTTGGCGGCGGATGGCGCGTGGAGCGGCATCCCCGGTTCCTGGCCGACACCACTGGCGATGGCCTGCCGGACATTGTGGGGTTCGGCGACGCCGGAGTGTACGTTTCCCGGAACCTGGGCGGCGGCGCTTTCGAGGCTCCCGGCCTGGTGGACACGCATTTTGGGTATGCGAACACGGCAGGCGGCTGGCGGATCGAACGGCATCCCCGCTTTGTGGTGGACGTGACCGGGGGCGGCAAGGCTGACATCGTCGGCTTCGGCGAAGCCGGGGTCTACGTGGCCCGGGCCTAGCTCCCTCGGCATCTGGCACTGGAGGCACGAAGATGGCCACCGTCTTCTTCGACATCGGGGCGACGCTCGCGGATGCGAGCGCTGCCCCTGACGGTTCGCTGACTTTTCGGCCGCGTCCCCGCGTCCTCGAAGTCCTCGACGCGCTCGCCGACATGCCGCTGGGGATTATTTCGAATCCTGGCCCCGGCGAGCGCGCACGGTCCAACGCCGCAGCGGCACTGGAGGCTGGGTTCCCGGGGCGTTTCACCGACGGAGCGCTGATCCGCTGGGGCCCCAAGGATTCACGCGCCATATTTGAGGACGCCGTGGCCGGCGCGGGAATCGAAGCGCAAGACTGCGTCTTCGTCGGCGAGGACCCGGACGAGCGTGCCTTTGCCCTCGAGGCGGGACTCCGGACAGCTCCCCATCCCGTCTTTGCGACCGCTGCCAGCGAGGGGCGGCCGGTCCTGTGGACCCGCGTGGAACTGACGGCGGACCAAAGCCTCCAGGATCTCGCGGCCGTGGCAAATACAGCCGAAGTTGTCCCCGTGCACGTGCCGTCGGCGCAGCTTGTCCTTGCCATGGCCACTGCCTCCGGCGTGGAGCAGCTGGAACAGGCCGGCTTCGCCGTGGACCGGCAGGTGCCGGTGGACGACACCGTTGCGTTCCTGGTGCGTGACGACAGGCCTGCCCAGCCGCCGTCGGGCTTTGAAGCGGCGGAGACAGAGGCACGAGCGCTGTCCAGGGGCCTGAGGCGCGCCTCCGCCGCCTTTGACTTCATGTCCCGCGGGCTTGCTGGTCCGGCGCGGACGGTGACTTCGCTGGGGCCGGCACCGGGCGGCGTCTATATCGCAGCCGGTGCCGGGACTCCGGTGGAGGAACTGCATATCCCCGGCGCCCGCCATGGCCATACCGAACGGCTCCTTCCTGACCCCGGGCTCCTCGGCCGTCCGGGGGAGCGCGACGCCGGGGCGCTGGCGGCCGGGTTCGCGAGGGCCGGGGCGCTGGCGGCCGGCTTCGCGGCAGCTGTGCCGTCCAAGGAAACCGTCGACGCCGTCCGTGCTGCAGTCACGTCGTCGGCAATCCGCCGGCACATCGCACGGATCTCCGGCGCAGCTCCGCTGGTTGACGGTGGGCAGCGGACGGTCACCAGCCGCGACGTCTCGAACCCCGACAACATGGTGGTTCTGGATGCCCTGGCGACACAATTCCACGGACTGGGCCTTACCGTCACCCTGCAGCCCTTCACGTGGCGGGGCAATCGGCTCGCCAACCTGGAGGCAGAACACCGGGTCGAGGGAACGGACGGGGCCGTCCTGGTGACCGCGCACCTCGATTCAACAGCGGCATACGGCGATTTCGTCGATCCGGCCGGCAGCCCCCGGCCCTACGATCCGCGCACCGACCCGGCGCCGGGAGCCGACGACGACGGCAGCGGCACCGCCGCGGTCCTGGCGGCGGCAGAGTGCCTCAGCCGGATGGTGGCCGGGGGCAGCACGCCCGGCAGGACCATCCGCTTTGTCCTGTTCAACGCCGAGGAGCAGGGCCTCATCGGCAGCAAGCTGTACGCCCGCGCAGCTGCGGCCCGGGGCGACAGCATCGCTGCTGTGCTCCAGATGGATATGATCGCGGGCCTGCAGGACGGTGCCAGCAGGGTGGAAATTCATGCAGGTTCGGCGGTACCAGGACCCGCGGTGACCGCTTCCAACGCGCTCGGTGACCGGGTCGCGGAGGCGGTGGCCGCGGTAGAGCCCGGGTTGGAGGTCCAGAGGCTTACCGGGAGCGCGGACCCGGCCGCTGGGCGCAGCGACCATGCGAGCTTCCACGAACGTGGCTGGGCGGCGGTTGCCATCTCCGAAAACTTTTTTGCCGACACCTCACCCGCAACCGGCACCCGGCAGTACCACCTCCCCGGGGACACGCTCGACGACGCCGACCACAACACCGAGTACGCCGCTGCGATCGCGCGCGCCGTCACCGTGGCGGCGCTGACACTTGCCGGACTTTGAACAACCGCCGAAGGGATACGCCATGGCCAGCATCATTGATCAACGGAATCTGGACTACGACCGCCTCGCGGAGCGCGGCCGGGAACGGCCCCCGCGGGAAAGTGCCGGCAGGGCTGCACCCGGGGCCGGTCCCGAACCCGGTGGCGTACCCGACACCGTGAACCGCTTCACCGGGCACCGTTCCGAACTGAGGGCAGGCCGGGTACCCGGCTTCGACGGTGGGGAGGAACACAGCGAGTCAGAGTTCATTGCCACAGCGAAGTCGTATGCCGTCTCCGTGGCGGACGCCGTCGGCTTCGAGGCGGGCGTTGCGCCGGAATTTGAGGCCGACCCAACAGTCACCACCACATCGGAAGGAATGCGGGTGGTCAGCCTGCAGCAGATGTCCAACGGCATCGAGGTGTGGTCCATGGCTCCGAAAGTCTGGCTTCATAGCGATGGGGCCGTGGACCGTCTGGTGGGTGACACGGTGAGCGTGCCCGCGGATCTCCCCGCCAAGCCTGTCGTCGCCGCAGAGGCGGCCCTGCTGGCTGCGGTCCGGGAAGCGGCGAAGGCACGGACCGTGCGGAGCAATTTCGGCGACGACGAGCTGCCGCAGCTCGAGATCTCGGAGGGCGGCTTCAGCCGGTTGGCCTTCCAGCCGCTCCCGGCCCGGCCCATGACGTTCAGCCGCGGCGCTTTCGCGGAGGACATTCCGGCCCGGCTGGTGTACTTGGACATGGGCGGCAGCTTCCGGCTCACCTGGTTCTTTACGCTTTCCCGTGAGGACCTGATCGTCCAATACAAGGCTTTTGTGGAAGCCGATGAACAGACCAAGGACCCGGAAGCGCCGGAGATCCTGTACTTCTATGACGCCGCCAGCCATGCTGTGGGCGGCCGCGTCATCACCAGGAACCCCGGCCAGACCGGCTTCCGCGAAGTCCCGTTCCCCCTGCCCGCCAGTGAATATCCGGTCGAGCCGCCACTTGGCTTCCCGGTATTCGGATCGTGGACGGACCCCGTAAACGGGAAGCTGGCCACGGTAGGCAACAACGTGCGGGCCCTTAACGGGACCACCCGGAAGCCGTTCGAGATTACCGCGTCACCCAGCGGCGGGGTCTTCGCTGCCAACGCTGACAGCCCGGAGCAGTTCATCACCAACATCTTCTTCTTCTGCAACTACATGCACGATTTCTTCCTGATGCTTGGATTCAATGAGGAATCAGGGAATTTCCAGGCCATCAATCCCACGGGATTGGGCCGGGGCGCGGACCCCGTCGATGCCCTCGCACACCCTGGCCGGGTAGTGGGCACCGCCAACATGAGCACCCGCGCCGACGGCGTGGCCGGCCTGATGAACATGGGCCTGGTGACCTCCACCGGCCGGCACACCGCCAACGACTCCGACGTCGTTTTTCACGAGTATGTGCACGGGGTGAGCAACCGGCTGGTGGGCGGGATGCTGGACGCAGAAGGCCTGAACGAAGACCAGTCAGTAGCCATGGGGGAGGGCTGGAGCGATTACTTTGCCCTGACCATCAACAACTTCCCCGGCACCCTTGAGCGTGTGGTCACGGGCAGTTGGGTGACGGCCCGTGAGTCGGGAATCCGGCAGCGGCCCTATGATGCGCAGTACCCGGGGACCTTCGGCGATATCGGCAAGGGGACGGGACAGGTCGCGGGAGCGCCGAACGCTGACCTCTCGTACCAGGAAGTGCACGACGTCGGCGAAATCTGGTGTGCGGCGCTGATGCAGGTCAACCGGAACGTCGGCATCGCCCTCGGCAGCAAGGAGCGCGGTTACAGGCTTACGTGGCAGGCCGTGGTGGACGGCCTCAAGCTGACGCCCAAGAACCCGTCCTTCCTGACAGCGCGTAACGCCGTCCTGCGCGCCTTCGGGTCGATGAAGGGCACCGGCCGGCTCGCGGACGACGAGTACGCCGCGGTCCGCGGTGCCGCGTGGGAGGCCTTCGCCAGGTTCGGGATGGGCTTCGACGCCTCCTGCCCGAACGCCACGTTCAGTGGCTGCCGGGGCGGGACAGCCCTTCCCCCGGACGGGGTGGACGACTGAGGCTCACCACTGGATGTCCGCCGGGCCGCTGAGGGGCTCCCGGTCCCTGGTGGCCGGCAGCGGAGCAAAGCCATCTGTGCCCCGCAGTGCGTCCGCGAAGCGCAGCAGCGAGCGTTCCTCCAACTCTGCAGTGGTGACCTGGAAGGCCCGGAATTCGTCCAGGTCGAGGGCCTCGAACGGGTTCAGGTTCTGCGTCAGCAGGAAAGCGTTGCTTTTCAGCGCCCCCCGTTCCACATAGGCCAGGACCTTCCAGTACTCCCGCGGCAGCCGGACTCCGCGGTACTCGCGGTCCGTGTCCTGGAACACCGGGCCGCCAAAGACACTGACTTTCATGTCCTGCACGTCGACGTCGGCGAAGACCGCTTCCTCCAGCTGCCCCCACACCCCGTCTTTGCTGCTCTGGTTGAAGTCGTCCATGTGCGGCGCGATGTTGGTGAAGAAGAAGGAGTCGTCGTTGGCACTTTTGGCCTCGCCCAGCCCGCCCCACACCAGGTCCGCCCGGCGGGCGATGTGCCCCCGGTCCAGGCGGTTGCCGCTGTAGAGTTCGTCGCCGTTCTGGAAGTCCGCGGGGATCCGGGGATCCTTGATGAACGGGATGCCCTTCCGGCTGACCTTCTTGATGCTGCCGCCGTCGATGTTCCAGGCCACCCACCGCGCGAAGCCGCGGGACTTGCTGAGGGCGAGCGAATAGTGGGTGTACGGGATGATCACGGACCCGTCGAGCTGGACGGTATCGTCCTCGAGCGAAGCATCGATCACCGGTGGTTCCAGGGGCTCTCCGAGGAAATCGGAGGAGTACCCGCCGGCTTGAAAATCCTGGTTCTGGGTCATGCTGCGAACCCTAGCCCGGGGCCGTTATCAGGGCGTTACGGCACTCAGCAACGGATCAGGCGTTGCGACCCAGCATACGACACGGGCGGAATGTCATTGACATCAAGCGTCAAACTGCGGATCGTCATTGCTACATAAGTTCCAGCTCATCAGACCCAGACTGAAATGGGGGGAACGCATGGGCGACGACGGCTATGGCCATTTTCAGTTGCGCCTGCTTCAATCCTGGCAACTCTGCCGTGATACCGACGTCGTGCATGTCGCGGCGCGGCAGCAGCGGCTCATTACTGCCCTGGCAATCACCGGGCCGCGTCCCCGGAGCTACCTCGTGGGCCTCTTATGGCCGGACAAGGCCGAGGCGAGGGCGCTTGAGAGCCTGCGCGTCAGCATGCACCTGGTGTCGCGGCAGCTGCCTGGCCTGCTGGTCAACGACGGCGCAGTGCTGTCGCTGAACAGCCAGGTGGACGTGGACCTCCACCGGGTCCGGGCGGGGATCCGGTCACTGGGCCAGCCCGGGCTCAATGGAAACATGGCCGCCTGCCTGCCCCTGCTGCGCAACGCAGAACTGCTCCCCGGCTGGTACGAGGACTGGGTGCTGTTTGAACAGGGAAGGCTGGGCCAGGAACGCCTCCACGCGTTCAACACCATTGCCCGCGAATCCCTGGCCCGCGGCGACTACGAGACTGCCCTGGAAGCGTCCGAGGCGGCGCTGGAGGTCGAGCCACTGTACGAAAGTGCCGTTGGCCTGCTGATCCAGGCGGAAAGCAGGCAGGGCAATGCCGCCGCTGCCCTGCGTGCCTTCGAGAAGTACCGGACGAAGTTGAAGGAGGAGATGGGCCTGACGCCGTCGGACGCCATCATCCGGCTCATCAGCGAGGTCCGGGACAGCCAGTCGTCACGGCAGGGGGAAACCTACTGAGTGCCTGCTCCAGGCCTGGCGAGCAGCCACCGGCGTACAACAGCCAGGACCTCTTCCGGATCTGCGGCGGTGACTGTGGTCGGTCCGGCCTCCCCAAGCGGGGTGGACGTGACCCTGGCGCGGAAGCCGTGGACGTGGTCGGGTTCCCACCAGGTACGGATCACCAAGGTGCCCTGGGCCTGGGTATGGGCCTGGGCATGGAACTCTGACGGCGCGGCGGAATCTGTGCCGTCGCCGGCGATTCCTGACGGGCCGTCCCCGTGTGCCATGGCATTCCACCTTTGTCCCAGCCGGTTGCCTCTGCTGGCTTGTACCCCCGGCTGCCTTGATGGTCCAGTACGAGAATCAGGAATCAGCGTGGTTATTCATAAGGTTTGCTCAAGATTGGCTGCCGCCTGCTACCAGTACATGACGGCGGTCTGCCCCGATTCACCCGCCCAGTACAGCCGCACGCGCACCACGTAGTTACGGCCCTGGAACAGCTTCGCCGTCACCCGCGAGTTCCGGTCCTCGCCGCTGTCGTCGTCGCCGGCCACAAAGCGGAGTTCGCCGTCGATCTCTTCGAAGAGCACCAGCACGGTGTCCGATGTGCCGAACGTAGCGATCTCGTACTTGCGGGACGCCTGCGGCTGGATGGAGAAGTCCGCCTGGCCGCCAGGGGACAGCGTCAGTGGAACCGACTGGAACGGCAGGAGCACCGGAACCGTGGGCTCCAGCGTCGGGAAGAACTTCCGCACCCACTCTTTGTCGGCGTTGGAGAGTCCGCCCGGGGGATTGAGCCCGGTCTTAAACCGCGCCGGCTCCGTAATGAGTCCGGCGGGGAACCAGTATTCCATCACGGAATCCGGGTCCCAGGGAGAGCCCTCCACTTCGCTGACGTCGATCTTGCGCAGCACATTGTGCAGAGTCTGCTCCGGAGTCCAGTGGTTGGGGGCGCCGGTGAAATAGGCGTACACCTTGGGCTCGTCCCAGACGATGCCGGCGAAGGGATTCTGGTGCTCGTGCGGCAAGCCCAGGGTATGCCCGATCTCATGCAGCGCCGTGGTCCGGCCGTAGTCGTCGGTCAGGTCCCAGCCGAAGTTCATCGTCGGTTCGTTGCTCGGGATCCCGAGCACGTCGCGACCGACGTACGACCACGACCCGTCAGCCTGGTCGAACGTGATCCGGACCTCCGACTCGCTGCGATCGCTCACCTCGACGAACTCCAGGCCGACGCCCAGGTCCTTCCACTCCATGAACGCAGTGCGGACCGCTTGACGCTGCGGCTCAGGACCGTGGACCTAGTAGCAGTGCAGAACGGGGCCGTTGACCCAGTCTAAGCGGAGCACGCGTATTGCCGCTCAACCGATGAG
>JBKKDH010000410.1:0-5331 GCA_046708445.1 Arthrobacter sp. | reverse complement strand
GCAGGGACGTCCACGTGGTAGGTCAGGGCGTCCTGGGTAACCTCCGCGCCGGGGGCCTGGACGACCATGCCTTTCGCGACGTCCTGCCAGGTGGCCCGGATGGTGAGCGCGCCGCCGTCGGCCTGGCGGGTTTCGTGCCAGCGCCGCTGGATCCGCGCCTCTTTCACCTCGAAAAGGTCGGCGAAGTCCGCTTCGACCGTCAGGGCGATCACGCATTCGGCAACCTCCAGGGAGTAGTTGCGCACGGTGACCCGCTCCTGAATTCCTGCCCCCACTTCGCGCAGGCGCTCAACGATCAGCGGGCTGTCCGCGTAGCCGTCCGACCGGGGAACCCGGCCAACAAACAACGCCCGGTACGGCTCCTTTGTCTCCGCCGTCAGCGGCTCAAGCGGCTGGCCGTTAACCGTCAGGCTCCAGCCCGAAAGGATCCGGGCGTCGCGTACGAAAAGACCATGCGGATGATCGGCGTGAATGTCGCCGTTCGGCAACGAAATGCAGAAGGATGATCCTTCGACCAAGGTGACCGTCCCGGCCCCCAATGGCCCGGCCGCCGTGTCAGCATTCCACCCTGCCATCGCGGCCTCCTCCACGAAACCACCTAGCGTGCCGTGTTGGGTCTTCCGCTGCCCGCACGGCCTTTTCTCCGAATGACGCTACGCTTGCTTGCCCGTCCGGGCTAGGGCCAGCAGGGAGCCTGCGCGCCCGGTCAGCCGTTTTTGTTTTTGCCTTTACCCTCGCCGCCTCTTACCGGTTCAGGCGCAGGCGCAGGAGCTGGTGGCGGGACGACCGAGACCTGTTCCTGAGCTGCCTTCGCCGCTGCTTCTGCTTCTGCTTCCGCTCTGGCCTTCTCCGCTTCTGCAGCGGCAGCAGCGGCTGCTTCCTCACGTGCTTTCGCGGCAGCGGCATCGGTGGCCGCTTGGATGGCGGCAGCGAGGTCGGCCTTGACAGCGGTGATGCTGGTGGTGATGGTCCGGCGCCGATCCTCCGAAACCTGGCCCCTGCCCGCCGCCGACACCACGTCCGCTTCCAGGCTTTCCAAGGCGGTGAGCGCAGCCGCGTGATCATTCGCCGCCGCTGCCTCGCTCACGCCCAGCACCTTTTCCTGGAAGAGCCGGGCCGTGTCCGGCTGCAGCCCAGTTTCGGCCGGGCCGCAGCCAGCGAGGGAGGCCCCCAGCATCATGGCCGCGGCAACGCCGGCTCCCCGGACTCCTGCTCGACGGATCAAGGAAAGAAAGGGGGTCACGGCTCCACACTCTTTTGCAGTTCCAGAAGGTGGTCACCCAGCGTGCCAGTAACCGCCGGGTAAGGCACGACGCCGGACGTGGAGTCCGGGATCTGGGCAGCCGTGAGTGCCGCGGCACCGCCCGCCAGTGCGCCAACGATCAGGATGGCAGCCGCCCAAAGCCGGCCTTCGCGTCCCGCCCGGGTGGACCGCGCTGCCCGGCGCGTCCTTGAAGGGCGGCCGGGCTGGTCTTTTCCGGTCTCAAGGTCTGGCCGGCCGGCGCCGGCGGCAGACGGGCGCACGTAGCCAGCATCTTCGGTGCCGGAATCGGACGGGGACAGACTGCGGGAGGGCGGCTCCGCAGTGATCGTTGGTGCCCTGAATGGCATGGCGGGCAGCACTCGAGTGGTTTCCGGTGCCAGCTGGCCGGGAGTGGATGTCGGCGAAACGAGGGCTTGCCGTAGCGCTGTTTCGATGTCCGCGGCTGTGGGGCGTTCCAGGGGCTCGAGCGCGGTCATCGAGCGGATCAGGTCGGTCCACTCGGCTGGCAGATCCTCGGGAATGCATGGCGGGCGGTGCAGCCTGGCTACGGCGGACTCCACCGCGCTCCCCGGGTACTCCATTGCCTGTTTGACGCATTCGAGCAGGACGAGCCCCAGCGAGTACACGTCGGTGGCCGCGCTGAGCGGTGAGCCCATGGCCTGTTCAGGGCTGAGGTACGCTGCGGTGCCTACCATGGCTCCGGTGGCCGTGAGGCGCGTGCTGTCCGCGAGTCGTGCAATTCCGAAGTCTGTGACCTTTGCCCTGAGCGGTTCGCCTGGGCGGGTCTGCACCAGGAGGATGTTTCCTGGCTTGATGTCCCGGTGGATGATGCCGAGGCCGTGGACGTATGCCAGGGCGTCAGCGATTCCGGCTCCTATGACGGCGAGCTCGTCCAAGGGAACGGGGCTGTGCCTGATGCGGCTGCGCAGGTCCTGTCCTTCGATGAGTTCCATGGTCAGGAACGGCCTGGGCTCATCCGGGATGCGGGTGTCGATGCCGGCATCGAACAGCGTCACGAGGCTGGGGTGGTTCAGGGTGGCCAGCAGCGTGATTTCAGCTTCCTGCCGTTTGAGCTCGTCTGCGTCCGGGGCCTGCGGTGCGAAGAGTTTCAGCGCGACGTCACGGCCCAGGTTCCCGTCCCTCGCGCAGTACACGGACGACATTCCGCCGCGACCGATCACCTCACCCAGGCGGTAACGGCCGCCGACCACTTCAGTCCTGATGGAGCTGGGCGATTCCGCCACCATATTCGTTCCTCCCGGCGCCCCGCCGGCGCCCTACACTCCAAATCATAAGGCAACTTACTTTATTTTGTCGGTTCGACAAGGACTGGAACGGCGGCCGGTGTCGCACGGCTTCATAGTTGGCCGTCATAGGTGGAGTCGGTGCCAGGATCGCTATGCTGGTGCCATACACGAGCCGGGGGGCGCCATGTCGAGGGGAATCTGCCTTGTCATCGAAGATGACGAGGATATCGCCGGCCTGATCGGCGTCGTCCTGCAGCGTGAAGGCTTTGAGGTCCGCTCCGTGCGGACGGCTTCTGCCGCCCTGCATCAGCTGCGCGGGCTGGACCCGGCACTCATTACCCTGGATCTGGGGCTGCCTGACCTGGACGGACTTCAGATCGCCGAAGACCTCCGGGAACTCAGCGCCGCCCCGCTGCTGGTGATCACAGCGCGGGCCTCAGCCGCCGACCAATTCAACGGCATGTCTGCCGGAGCTTCCGCGTACCTCATCAAACCGTTCCACCCCGGGGAACTTCGGGACGCGGTCAATAGTCTCTGCCCCGCCCGGAACTTCATGCAGACCCCGGAGTAGACATCAACGGACGCGTTGTGGAGAACTTCGCCTCAGGTGCTATTCGCGGTGCTCGTGTGTTTGACCGAACGGGACGTCGCGGCTGACGGCCACCGTGTAGCTGGTGTACCCGTGCTGGGTGACCAGGATCCCGTGACGGCCTTCCTGCATGGCATGTTCGCGGGCTATCTCCACGGCGGTGTTGAGGTCGCTTTCAACGGTGTGGGGGTCGTAGGCGGTGATTTCCAGGACGAGGTCAGAGTGGCGCTTGATCATGGTGGTGTCTTTCGCGGTGGGTGGATGCGGGCGTCTGGCGCGTGCGTGTCGAGGCAGGGCACGTTCCGGGGAGGCTGAAGGGCTGTGATTCGAGAGGGGTGCCCGGCATTCTTTGATGGGGCGGTGGTCGGCGAGGGCCGGCTGTCTGGATCGGCGGAAGAACTCCTGCGGATCTGTAGTCAGTCTGAATGATCAGTGGCCCCGGGCGCAACAGAAAGCAGGAAGAATCTTTCGCTGGGCCGGGGTGAGATATAGGGGCGGCTTGCAGCATGCTGTTCGGTGGCCGACCCTTTGCAAAGAGGAATTTCATAGCCACCCCAAAGTAGTTTCTGGATCTGTTCTCTATGCTGCCGGGGCAGGCACGCAGCCATCGCTGCGTCATGTGCTCATACGAGGCCTGGCAGAGGGAGCCCTTCCTGGTGGATTTCCGTACGACGAACCGTGTGAAGAAAGTACGACGAGTACTATCAGGAATCACTCCACGCTGGGCCGGGCACAACGGCTTAGCACCGGTTCCTGACTCTGGTCGACGGGTTACGGCCGCCGCCCTCGTTCGCGTGACGCGGGGACTTTCACCGCAGCACGCAGCCACCGCGCTGATCTCGACGAACGCACCGGGCACGCCCGGCCCGGCGACACGCGCCGCTGTCACCAGGGCCGGTTCATCGGACGCAAGTTCGGACGCGATCGCCCCGTACCCCGCCGCGAGGTCGGCGCCGTCGACGAAGAGCACCGTCCACTGCGCAACGTCGGCGAGGGTCGCGCCGGCGGCGGCGAGCGCGGTCCTCGCGTTCTCGAGGGCTCGGGCGGACTGCGCCGCCACGTCACCCTCCCCGACGAGTGAACCGTCGACGTCGACAGCGTTCTGACCGCCGACGTAGATGGTGGTCGCGCCGGAGAATGCTTTCTTCGAAGTTTGCAAGGCGCCACCTTCCCCTGAGCCACGCCCCCTTGAACCTCTGATCCGCCCGGCGCTAGCATTGCCGCACGGGCGCCGATGGCGCACCTGCACAGCGCGGTGCCGGTCATGGACTGAGCGTCCCAGCGGACACCGACGTCGACCAGATCCAGGAGACGGCCATGGACGAGAAAACTGCAGAGGCTTCATCAGCGGAGCTGATGGTGGACCTGATCATCTCCCTGGACGGGTACGCCTCAGCCGAGGGCTGGCCCGGCTGGTGGGGGCTGGAGGGACCGGAATACCTGGCCTGGCTCGAGCAGGAAGGAGCGAAGAACTACACCTTCCTTCTCGGCGCGAACACCTATCGGCTGATGTCCAGCATGTCAGACGAAGCCGCCGCCGAGGGCTCGGGATTCTCCGAGAATGAAGGGGCCAGCCTGACCGGCCTCGCAGCCGTGCCCAAGGTTGTCTTCTCCTCCACCCTGCCGGCGCCCCTGACCTGGCCGAACTCGGAGCTGGTCACCGGAGACGCTGTCGAAGCCGTGACGGAGATGAAACGGACCCGCACCGGAACCCTGAGCACCCTCGGCAGCCTCAGCCTCTGCCGGTCGCTGCTGACTGCCGGCCTCGTGGACAGGTTTCGGCTGGTGGTCTTCCCGGTGATCACGGGCCGCACCGGGCAGGAGCGGATCTACGACGGCTATCCGGACGTCGCGCTCGAGATGGTGGACAGCAGGACCTTCGACGGCCGGCTCCAGCTGCTCGAGTACGTGCCCACCCTGCTCAGCGGTCCGCCGGGCAGCGGCCCGGCCTGAGTCAGTCCGTGTACGCCAATCTCCCGAATCAGTCCGCTTGGCTCACTCCCGGGTTTCTATGGTGACGGTCCGGGGTGCCTGAAAGGACAGGAGCCTGATCCAGTCTGGCTGGTAGTCCTGCAGCTGCACATCCGGCAGGGCGAGGGCGGCCTCCTGGACAACTATGGCGGCCTCCAGCTCTGCGAGCTTGGCGCCGAGGCAGCGGTGGATGCCCGACCCAAACACCAGGCCAGGTCCCGTGGTTTGGCCCGGCCGGGCAGCCTGCGAAGGCAACGGGA
>JBKKDH010000409.1:0-12317 GCA_046708445.1 Arthrobacter sp. | reverse complement strand
GGCCGGCACCCTGCGGGGTGCCGGCCTTTCCGCGTTAAGTGCGAGGCGCAGTCGGACGCCGAAGCGGAGCTAGGCCCGCCCTGCCTTGCGGATCTGGTGCTCGAGGACTTTGGACTGGAAGGCCCCCACCACCTTGTTCTTCAGGTCGGTGGGAACCCGGACCATCCCCTCCTGCGCCACGGACGCCACGTGCTGGCCGGCCCGGTTGAAGATCTTGCCCGTGGCCAGCCCGCGGGCTCCCTGGGCGCTGGGTGATTCCTGGACGTAGAGCAGCCACTCGTCCACGCGGGCCGGGCGGTGCCACCACATGGCGTGGTCCAGGCTTGCCACGTTCATGCCAGGAGTGATCCAGCTCAGCCCGTGCCGGCGGAGGATGGACTCCAACAGCGTGTAGTCGCTGGCGTAGGCCAACGCGGCACGGTGCAGGTTGGCGTTGTCGGGCATCGGGCCGAACGTCTTCATCCACACGGCGTTCCGCGCTTCCCGTTTGCCCTTGGCTGACACATACAGGGGCGGATCCACGTGGCGGATGTCGAACGGCCGCTCGTACGCCCAGTGCCGTGCCACCGGGTGGTCGAATTTGCCCAGGAGGTCGGCCGTGCTCGGCAGCGATTCGGGATCCGGGATTCCCTTGGGCATGGCTGATTCGTGATCGATGCCTTCATCCTCGCCCTGGAAGGACGCGATCATGGACAGGATGGGCACACCCTCCTGGTAGGCATGGACCCGGCGTGCGGAGAACGAGCGGCCATCGCGCAGGCGCTGGACGCCAAAAGTGATGGTTTTGTTGGCATCGCCGGGCCGAAGGAAGTAGCCGTGCATGGAATGGACGTGGCGCTCAGGTTCCACTGTCCGGGTGGCGGCGATGAGGGACTGCGCCAGGACCTGGCCGCCGAACACCCGCTGGTGCGGCTGCTGCTGTGAAGGCCCCAGGAAGATGTCCTCGTCGGTGCGGGCCCCTTCCAGTTCGCCGAGGTCCAGGAGTTTGATCAGTGATGTGGTGGGGTCACCGCTGGGCGGGGCCAGCAATCCGGCGTCGGCTTCAGTCATGGTTCGACTCTAGACGCCACTCCGGCACCGCTCAAACAAGGTGCAGCCGGTAGTGTTCTTAGTGTGCCTGATCTTCTCACCCAGTCCTTCCGCTTCGCCGATCCGCGTGATCTCGCCGATCTGCGCACCTTCGCCACGCGCGCCAAAACAATCGACGACGGCGCCATCCGGCTTCAGGCCGCGGGCTCAGTCCTGGCCGCGTACGTCTGCGTGCTGAGGCCGCGGCTGTTGGGCGAATCAACGCCCACCATCCTGGGTTTGCGCACCATGGGGCTCGCGGAACGGTCCGGCACGGATGTCACGGTCTCGCTGTCAGCGGTCCTGGACCGTCTCGCCAGGGCAGGGGAGGACGACGTCGAGCTGCCGGTTCCGCCGTCCACCGTCACCGAATCCTGGACCGGGGTCGGCGCCCCCAGGACGGGCTGGGAACTGGTCCGGTCCGTTCCGGATGCCGAACTGCGGCAGGCTGCCGAAGCCGGCATCGCTGAAGTTGCCGGCATTGTGCCGGACAAGCCGGGCGCCCTGATCGTCAACAATGCCCGGGCTGCAGTCTGGGGCCGGCCCCTGGACGCTTCGGGGCTTCCGGCCGGCGCCGCGTTCGCCGCGCTGACGCTGGGCTTCCTTGGCGAGGGCGACCAGAAGCTCTACCGGACCGGCCGGTGGTTCCGCCTTACCGGCGCCCGCGGGCACGTCCTTGCCCGCACCGGCAGCGGCCTGGGCTAGGCCCGGCCCGGAAATGTCCGGCCTGGTTCAGGCCGGACCCGGACTCAGCTGTCGGACGGGCTGTTCACCATGGACAGGGCCGCACGCTCCATGTAGTCCCACAGCGTGCCTTCGTACAACGGCGGCAGCCCCAACGAATCCACGGCCGCGCGCATGTGGAACAGCCAGCGCTCCTTCGCCTCCGGCGTGACCCGGAACGGCATGTGGCGCATCCGCAGCCGAGGGTGGCCGCGTTCCTCGCCGTACGTGATGGGGCCACCCCAGTACTGCTCCAGGAACATCAGGAAGCGGCGCTTGGCCGGCGCAAGGTCCTCTTCCGGGTACATCGGACGCAACAGCGGGTCGGTAGCCACGCCGTCGTAGAAGACGTCGATGAGGCGGACGAAGGTGTCATGGCCGCCCACGGCATCGTAGAAGTTGTCGGTGTAGCCTGGCTGGCTGAAAGGGTCGTTCTGCATCAGCTGGCGGGGCTGCTGCGGCTCGGCGGGTGTGCTCATGTCCCTATTCTCCGGCTTTCTGGTCAGTCTTTTTAGTCTCGGTGTTGGTGGCAGGCTCGTGCAGTGCAGTTTCGGGGCCGGCGGCGGGCGAATCAGGCAGCGGCACATAGTTCCCCTGGGAACGGTTGCCGACGCGGAGGATCTCGCCGTTGCGCAGGTACCAGATGGCGCCGTCCTCGGACCGGACCCGGGTGATGCGCAGGCCCATGGATTCCACAACGCCCACCACCTCACTGGTTTCAATGACGTCGCCGATTCCGTACTGGTCCTCAATGGTGATGAAGATGCCGGCCAGGAAATCACGGATCAGCTGCTGGGCGCCGAAGCCAATGGCCACACCCAGGATTCCGACGCTTGTCAGCAGCGGCGCGATGTTGATGTCCAGGTTCTGCAGAACGTACATGCTGGTGATGACGGCAACCAGCACGCCAACGATGCTGTTGAGCAGCGAGCCGATGGTTTCCGCGCGCTGGACGCGGCGCTCATGATCCAGGGCCCGGATCGCCGGGGCCACCCACTTGAAGTGGGCCTTCTTGAAGAAGTTGCTGCCCGAGGCCACCCGCCTGCTGATCCGGGAGATCACAAAGGTTGCTACCAGCCAGATAGCGACGCCGACGCCCAGGCTGATGACAATGCCGGTGACGCTGACGCCGTCGGGCTCGGACGCGAGGGAAGGGGTGATCGACAACGTGCTGAACATAAACGGTAAAACTCCTTGGGGGTCTCCGGCGGGGGCCGGGATGTGCTCGCCGGCGCGCGGGTTTCGCCAGGCGCGGAAGGCTCTGTTCTCTTTCAACCCTAGCGCCGTAGCGTGGACCCATGCGCATCCTTGTACTCGGCGGAACCGCCTTCCTGTCCGCAGAAATCGTCCGGCAAGCAGTGGCTGCGGGGCACGACGTAACGTGCCTGGCCCGCGGTTCGGCGGCTCAACCGCCGGAGGGCGCCGAGTGGTTGCGGGCGGACCGTTCACTCGGCGCGAACGCATATGACGGTGCCACCGGCGTTTGGGACGAAGTCATTGACGTGGCCCGTGACACCGTCCAGGCGACGGATGCGCTGGCCGCACTGGCAGACAGGGCCGGCCACTGGACGTTTGTGTCCAGCTGTTCGGTCTACGCCGACCATTCGACGCCGGGGGAGGCAGAGGACGCTGCCCTCCTTCAGCCCCTGCCCGCCGGTACGGTATCCGCGCCCGAAAACTACGGGGAGTCGAAATCGGCCATCGAGCAGGCAACCCTGGCCGCGGCCGGGGACAAGGCGCACCTCTCCCGGGCCGGACTCATCGGCGGTCCCGGCGACACAACCGACCGCTACGGCTACTGGCCGGCGAGGTTCGCCCGGGACAACGGACCCGTCGTCGTCCCGGACATTCCCGGCCACGCCACCCAGGTCATCGACGTCCGCGACCTGGCCGGATGGATCCTGGCCGCGGCGGAGCAGGGTCTCACGGGAGCACTGAACGCCGTGGGGGACCAGGAGCCCTTCGCCGAATACCTTGAGGGCTCGAAAACCGCCGCCGGGTACCAGGGCGACATCCTTCCGGCGCCGGAGGACTGGCTCGTGGACCACGGGATCGATTATTGGGCCGGGCCTGATTCCCTCCCGCTGTGGCTGCCGCCGGGCCACGACGGCTTCAGCACACGCAGCAACCTGGCCGCCCGTGCCGCCGGACTGGCGACGCGCCCCTGGCAGGAGACCGTAGCGGACACCCTCGAGGACGAGCGCCGCCGCGGCCTTAACCGCCGCCGCAAGGCCGGGCTTGCCCCCGCAACGGAAGCCCGGCTCGTTGAGGGGCTCCTTCGAACCGCCTAAGTCCCGCCCGCTTGCACTCTCAGGCCGTGAGCGTCACGGGTTCATGGCCCACCGGGAAATTGACGCTCCGGGCGATAAAACACACCTGATTGGCTTCGTGGTGCATTTCCCCCGCCAGGGCCACGTGGGCCGGGTCGGCCAGCGTCACCCTCGGGTGCAGCGTCACGGACTCAAACTGCCCGCTGCCGTCCCGGTTCAGCCGCATCGTCCCCGTGGCTTCGTCCCGGTAGTCCGTAACAACCACTCCATGCCGCACCGCCACGTGCAGGAAGGACAGCATGTGGCATTGGGCGAGGGCGGCGAGGAGCAGCTGCTCGGGGTTGTAGCGTGACCTGTCGCCGTGGAACGTCGGGTCAGCGGAGCCCGGGAGCACCGGCAGCCCCGGGATCAGGACGTCGTGGTCCCGCGAGTACCCGCGGTAGCTCGACGTGCCCTCTCCCAGGTTGCCGGTCCACTGCACCGTCAGTGCATAACGGTGCTCACCCAGGCTCATGCCGCAGGCCTACGCATCGCCGGGAAGGACGTCGGCGGCACGGGCGCGCAGTGCCCGGGCAACGCCGTCGCGGTTTTCCAGCATCATCCGCCGCAGGGCGGCACTTTCGGCCGGGAGGGCAGCGAGGAAGCCGTCCGTCCGGTCGATCGTGGCCTGGGTGGTCAGCAGCGCCGGGTAGAGGCCGACGACGATCTGCTGGGCGAGTGCGTGGGTGCGGGTGGCGACAATCCCTGGGACGGCCTCGAAGTACTTTTCCGCGTACGGTTCCAGCAGTGACCGGTCCAGGACCCGGGTGAACCCGGTCACGGCAGAGCCCTGAAGCGCATTCGACAGGTCACCCTTGACGACGATCGATTCCCACGCGGCGGCTTTGGCGTCCGGCGTGGGGATCGCAGCCTTGGCCAGCGCCGCCGCGTTCTGCCCGCTCGCGGTGTTGTCCCGTTCCAGTTCGGCGTCGATGTCTTCGGTGCCCAGGCGGCCACCGGCTACCAGCGATGCCAGGAGCTCCCACCGGAGGTCCTGGTCCACAGCCAGCCCGTCCAGGGTTGTTGAGCCGGACAGGAGGCCGGCAACGGCATCCAGCTGACCGGTGCTGCGGGCCAGCAAGGCAAACGACTTCACGAACTGCAGCTGCGCATCGGACCCGCCAGGCACTGCGTTGGCCAGGACCCACAGCGTGTCCACGGCGGCCACGGTGGCGGCCCCGCGGTGCTCCTCGGCGACATAGAAGTTCAGGGTGGTGGCCAGCTGGCGCAGCTGGACCAGGATCACAGAGGAATCCGATTCCGCGGCGACGTTGGCCAGGATCAGGTCCACGTAGCGGCGTGCCGGGGTCTCGCCGTCGCGCGCCGCGTCCCAGGCGGAGTTCCACACCAGGGTGCGCGGCAGGCTCTCGCTGAAGTCCTTCAGGTGTGCTGTCGCCGTCGCCAGGGACTTTTCGTCCAGCCGGACCTTGGCGTAGGCGAGGTCGTCGTCGTTGACCAGGATCAGGTCGGGCTGGGCGAGGCCGGCCAGGGCCGGCACCTCGGTGCGTCCGCCGTCGACGTCGAGCTCCTCCCGGTGCACGCGCTCCAGCTTGCCGGCGCCGTTGAGGTCGTAGAAGCCAACGGCCAGGCGGTGCGGACGGATGGTGGGCCAATCCTCCACGGCGGACTGGACGATCGCGAAGGACGTGAGGTTCCCGTCGCCGTCGACCTCCAGCTCGGGCTTGAGCGTGTTGACGCCGGCCGTTTCAAGCCACAGCTGGCCCCACCGGTCAAGATCGCGGCCGCTGGCTTTCTCCAGCTCCACCATGAGGTCACTAAGCTCGGTGTTCTGCCAGGCGTGCTTACTGAAGTACTCCCGCACGCCCGCCATGAACTGCTCCGGACCGACCCAGGCCACCAGCTGGCGCAGCACCGAGGCTCCCTTCGCGTAGGTGATGCCGTCGAAGTTGACCTCCACATCCTGCAGGTCGTTGATCTCGGCGAAGATCGGGTGCGTGGTGGGCAGCTGGTCCTGGCGGTAGGCCCAGGACTTCTCCACCGAGGCGAACGTGGTCCACGCACTGGTGAAGGACGTGTTCTCCACCGCTGCGAGGTGGGACATGTACTCGGCGAACGACTCGTTGAGCCAGAGGTCGTTCCACCAGCGCATGGTCACCAGGTCGCCGAACCACATGTGGGCGAGTTCGTGCAGCACCGTGATGGCCCGGCGTTCGATCTGCGCTCCGGTGACTTTGCTGCGGAAGACGTAGCCTTCGAGGATGGTGACCGCGCCGGCGTTCTCCATGGCGCCGGCGTTGAACTCGGGCACAAACAGCTGGTCGTACTTCTCGAACGGGTAGGGGCAGCCGAACTGCGCCTCGAAGAACTCAAAGCCCTGCCGGGTCAGTTCAAAGATGTTGTCCGCATCGAGGTATTGCATGAGTGATTTCCGGGCAAAAACGCCCAGCGGAATGACCCGTCCGTCCGAACTGGCCACCTCGCTCCGGACCGACTGGTAGGGCCCGGCGATCAGGGCGGTGACGTAGGACGAGAGCCTCGGCGTTGGTGCGAAGGACCAGACGGACCGCGCGCCGCCGTTGTCCCCGGGAGTGGTTTCCTGCGGCGCAGGGGTGGGGGAGTTGGAGATGACGTCCCAGTGCGACGGCGCCGTGACGGTGAACGTAAACGTGCCCTTGAGGTCCGGCTGCTCAAAGACGGCAAACATGCGGCGCGAATCGGGCACCTCGAACTGGGTGTACAGGTAAACCTCACCGTCCACCGGATCCACAAAGCGGTGCAGGCCTTCGCCGGTGTTCATGTACGGCGCGTCCGCCACCACCGTGAGCTGGTTGGTGGCCGCCAGGTCCGGCAGTTGGATCCGGATACCGTCGGAAACCGTGCCGGGGTCCAGGGCACGCCCGTTGAGCGTGACGCTGTGGACCGTGTGGGTGATGGCGTCGATAAACGTCGAGGAACCCGGTTCGGCCTCGAACTTTACCGTCGTGGTGCTCCCGAAGACCTTCTCGCCCCTGGTCAGGTCCAGGCTGACCTCGTAGGAATCAACGGTGATCAGTTCGGCGCGCTCGCGGGCTTCGGTGCGCGTCAGGTTCATACCTGGCAAGGGGGCCTCCAGAAGGGTTGCGGTTGCCGGCGGGCGGTGGCCTGCGCCGGCACTGGTCATTCTTCCACGGCTTCGGCGGTTGGCAAGTTGCTTGCGAATCACATCGGCACACGGCGGGAGTAGCGTTAACGCATGGGCAAGTTCAGGGATGCGGTGGATGCCAAGGCGTTGCGGTTTGCCGTCGGTTTTCCGGTGGTGCTGGCAGCAGCCTTTGTTTTCTGTGCCTTTTTGCTGCGGCCTGACCTTCCGGAGCCGCTCGCCGTGAGCTGGACGGACGATGGCGGCGCCTCCTTCGCGTCGTTTTCCGCCTATGCGTGGGGAGGGGCGCTGATCATCGTGGCAGCGGGCTGGCTGGTCCTGTCCCAGGCCGTTCCGGTCTCCCGTCCCGCCGTGATGCGCAGGATCATGATGGGGGCCGGACTGTTCCTGAGCCTGTTCCTCACCAGTGTCCTGGCCGCCGGGCTGGTGGGCCAGACGGGACTTGCCGACGCCCGTGAATCCCGGGTGGACCTGACTGTCCTGGCCCTGGGAAGCGGCGCAGCCCTCTCGCTGGGCGTCATCATGGGCTTTGTTTTCAAGGCCGACAGGCAGTGGTCGCCGGAAGACGACAGGGCCTTTGAGCTGGCCCTCGCCAAGGAGTTGGACCCTGACCTCGCGCGCGACTCGATCCGGCTCTGGGTCCACGCCCGCAGTTCAGTGTTTGTCATGATCACCGTGGCCACCCTTTTTCCCGCCGCCCTGATCACCATTGCCCTGCCGTGGCTGGGAGCCGTCCTCGCGGGGCTGGCCGTCGTGGCCGCTGCGTTCCTCTGCGCCAGGGTCAAGGCCGACCGTAGCGGCCTGCGGGTGCTGGTGGCCGGTGTGCTCCCGGTGATGGACGTGCCGGCAGCCGCCATCTCGGAGGCCAGCGCCTCGGACGTGAAGGCGGCTGACTACGGCGGGTGGGGCTACCGGAACCACAGCGGCACCGCAGCGATGCTGGTCAGCAGTGGCCCCGCCGTCGTCGTGCGGAAAACAGACGGCCGTAGCCTCGCAGTGAGCGGCGGCAGCCCGGCGTCCGCTGCCCGCCTGGCCGAAGTCCTGACCCGGGTGGCTGCGCGGGCACATGGCGGCGCCTCCGGCGCGGCGGGCGCAGAGTCCTAGTATTCTTGTCCCTGTTGATCTGACCCTGGCCCGAGCCGGCGCCGCTGAGCCAACACTTCTGCCCATCACCGCTAAACCGAATGGATACTGTCGTGACTTCTTCCCCTGCCTTCCCGCGGGTACACATCGCCACCGACCACGCAGGCATGGAACTCAGCGCCCACCTCGTCGGCCACCTCACGGCCAAGGGCTACGACGTGGTGGACCACGGTCCCAAGGAGTACGACGCGCAGGACGACTACCCCTCCTTCTGCATCAACGCCGCACTGGCTGTGGTGGCTGACCAGGAAGCCGGCGTCCACGCCCTGGGAATCGTGCTGGGCGGCTCCGGCAACGGCGAGCAGATCGCCGCGAACAAGGTCAAGGGCGTTCGCGCCGCCCTGGCGTGGAACCACTCCACCGCTACCCTGGCGCGTGAACACAACGACGCCAACGTGGTGGCCGTCGGCGGCCGGCAGCACACCGTCGAAGAAGCGACAGAGCTGATCGAGGCGTTCCTGGCGGAACCGTTCAGCAATGACGAACGGCACGTGCGCAGGATCGGCAAGATTGCCGCCTACGAAACCACCGGCGAGGTCATCGAGTAGTGCCCGAAGGCCACTCGGTACGCCGGCTGGCGCGCCAGTTCGACGACGTTTTCGGCGGCGAGACGCTGGCTGTGAGCAGTCCGCAGGGACGGTTCGCGGCCGGCGCCGCCCTGCTGGACGGCCACACGATGCTCGAATCGCAGGCCCACGGCAAGCACCTCTTCATGCATTTTGACCACGCCCTCGTGCTCCACGTCCACCTGGGTCTCTACGGGGCGTGGGACTTCGGCGGCGACGCCGCCTTCCGGGGTGCCTCCAGTATTGGCGCCCCCCGGAAGGTGGGGGAGCGGGAAACGTTCGACGGCGGCGGCGGCTCTGATTACAGCGGCCCGCCTGCTCCTGTCGGCGCCGTCCGGGTCAGGCTCGTGGGAAGGCACGGCTGGGCGGACCTGCGGGGCGCCACCACCTGCGCTGCCATTACCAGGGCCGAAGCGTCCGCAGTGCTCGCGAGGCTGGGACCGGATCCGCTGCGCAACCAGCCGCCGGACAGGGAACGCTTCGTGACGGGCGTGCGGTCACGGAAGACGCCCATCGCGGCGCTGCTCATGGACCAAAAAGTGATCGCCGGCGTCGGAAACGTCTACCGCGCCGAAGTCCTCTTCCGCCAGCGGATCGATCCGCTGCTGCCGGGCAGTTCGCTGCCACGGAACACCGCGGAACTGTTGTGGGATGACACCGCGGCGGTGATGGGTGACGGTGTCCGCGACGGCAGGATCATCACGACGCCGCCGTCGTACTGGGCAGTGGCCGACGCGTTCCCTGCCGGCGACGAAGCGCACTACGTCTACAAACGCCAAGGGCTGCCGTGCCGGGTCTGCGCCGTTCCGGTGGCCATGGCTGAGCTGGGTGGCCGGAAACTCTACTGGTGCCCCGGCTGCCAGCAGGAGTAGGGACTGCGTTCCGGAAGCGCTGTTATTCCTCGGGCCGGCTCGGTGAATCGGTGCTCCCGCGTGCCGGTTCAACGGAAGCCACGGCATAGGCCTTGGTCGCCGACCGCAGCAGCGGACGACGCAGGCGCATCTGGTACGGTCCGTTACTGAACGTTGCGCGTGGGTCCAACTGGACCAGCAGGAGTGGTTCGTCCTGGCCTGCGTCCAGCCGCACGACCGTGCCGTCGCGCCGCCCGCCCACGGACAGCACTGTCGCGGGCTCCACTGCAGTCTCCGTGAGGATTTCGCGATATTCCGGGCCGGCGGCCAGGAAAAGTATTCCATGGGAGGCGCCAATGACCCGCAGGGGGATCGCTGCATCAGGCAGGAGTTCCGCCGTGAGCCGGGGCTCCGCCGGGAAATCCTCCGCTGACGACGGCCCTGCCCTCTTCCCGCGCCGGCCGCATTCCTTGCAGCGGGTCCGTTCTCCGACATCCGCCAAGAAAGTTACGAGGAGTCCTCTGGGTGCGTGGTCCCACGTGTCGGCAACGATCCGGCACCACGCAGTGTGGTACTCCGTCCCGCGCTTCAGCACGTAGGCCTGGTCATGACCGGCGATGGGCGCCCCATGGCGCCGGGCTGCCGGCTCGACAGGCTTCAGTTCGCCGACTCCACGGGGCTCTGCACGGGCGGGATCCTTGATCCTCAGATACGTGCCGATTAAGGGATTGAGTGGCCGTCTTGGTCGTGGCACGGAATCAGCGGGGCCTTTCTGTGCGGAGTGCGTTCCGGGGCACGCCAACAAGAAAAGGGCCCCTCAGCGAGGGGCCCTTCGTCTCTTGTCCGTGAATGGACTCGTCCTGGAGGGGACGACGGGAATCGAACCCGCGTAATCAGTTTGGAAGACTGAGGCTTTACCATTAAGCTACGTCCCCGGGAGAACAGCAGTTCCTGCATTAATAATGCCCTGCACTGTCAATGCTGCTGCCGGTCTTTCGGGCTGGCTGATCAAGCCGGATATAACTAAACCTAATTCATGCCCCACGTGTCAAATGTGCAATCACGGCCGGTATGACCGTAGACTTGCCTGTGCACTTACGGGGTGTAGCTCAGCTTGGCTAGAGCGCCTGCTTTGGGAGCAGGAAGTCGCAGGTTCAAATCCTGTCACCCCGACTCTGCGGCCCGGACCGGACGGCCTGGACAGAACACGCGTTTGCAGAAACCCATCCCACAATCCCAGGAGTACTTAGACCGTCAAGAGCGCTGTCGAGAACCTCACCCCCACGCCGGTCAAGCTCAATGTTGAGGTCCCCTTTGAGGAATTGAAGCCCAGCATCGACGAGGCATACAAGACTGTTGCTTCGCAGATCCAGGTCCCTGGCTTCCGTAAGGGCAAAGTCCCGTCCAAACTGATCGACCAGCGCGTTGGCCGCGGCTACGTGCTGGAGACCGCCATCAACGACGGCCTCAACGGCTGGTACCAGGCAGCAGTCCAGGAATCCGGCATCCGCCCCCTGAGCCGCCCGGAGGTTGAGATCACCGAGGTTCCGGACCCCACGTCCACCGACGGGGAACTGAAGTTCCACGCCGAAGTTGACGTACGCCCCGAAATCGAACTGCCCGACTACGCCGGCATCAAGGTTGAGGTTGCAGCGGCCGAGTCCTCGGACGAAGACGTTGACAAGGCCATGGATGAACTGCGCGGCCGCTTCGGCACGCTCAAGTCCGTGGACCGCCCGGCTGCCGATGGCGACTTCCTGACCATCGACATCACCGCCACGGTTGACGGCGCCGAGGTTGATTCCGCTTCCGGCCTGTCCTACCAGGTAGGTGCAGGCACCATGCTTGAGGGCCTGGACGAGGCCGTCACCGGCCTCAGCGCTGATGAAGATGCCATCTTCGACACCACCCTTGTTGGTGGCGAGCACGCCGGCGAGGCTGCCCAGGTGAAGGTTGTTGTCAAGGCCGTCAAGGAGCGCGAGCTCCCCGAAGCCGATGACGACTTTGCCCAGCTGGCCTCCGAGTTTGACACCCTCGCTGAGCTCCGCGAAGACCTGGCCAAGCAGGCCGCTGACTCCAAGGTTGTTGAACAGGGCGTAGAGGCCCGCGACAAGGTCCTGGACAAGCTCGTTGAGCTCGTTGAGGTTCCGGTTCCGGATTCCGTGGTGGAAGAGCAGCTTGAGGCGCACTTCAAGGAAGGCAGCGGCCACGGTGAAGGCGAGCACGACACCGAAGAGCACCGCGAAGAGGTCAAGGCCAACACTGCCCGTGCCTTCCAGAACGAAATCATCCTTGACGCCATCGCCGAAAAGGAAGAAGTCAATGTCAGCCAGAACGAGCTGATCGACTACATCGTCACCACCGCCGGCCAGTACGGCATGGACCCGAACCAGTTCGCCCAGATCATCGATCAGAGCGGCCAGGTCCCCATGATGGTCTCCGAGGTCCGCCGCCGCAAGGCGCTGGCGGTCGTCCTCGGCCAGGCCACCGTCACGGACACCGCGGGCAACAGCGTTGACCTCAGCGACTTCGTCCGCCCCGGCGGCGAAGAAGAGGC
>JBKKDH010000408.1:0-3548 GCA_046708445.1 Arthrobacter sp. | reverse complement strand
GATCCGGCCACTGCCGTTTGGTCCGAAATTACTCGGCTGCTGCCGAGGTGGACGCCACAGCGGCGCCTTCGGATGCCTCTTCTTCGGTGACCTCGGTGGCCTCGGAGATGTTGACAACCAGCGCGTCAGCGTCGGCCAGCAGGACGGCGCCCTTCGGAAGGACGAGGTCGGAAGCGTGGATGTGCTCGCCGGCGCTGCGGCCTTCGATGCTAACCTCGACGGCGGTGGGCAGATGGGTTGCCTCGGCCTCGAGGGAGATGACGGTCAGTTCCTGGTTGTAGACGTTGCCCGGAGCAAGTTCGCCAACAACGTGGACGGGGATGTCAACCGTGACCTTCTCGCCCTTGCGGACGGTCAGCAGGTCGATGTGCTCGATGATCTGCTTGACGGGGTCGCGCTGTACGTCCTTGACGAGTGCCAGGTGGCCTTCGCCGTTGATGTCCAGGGACAGCAGGGCGTTGGCGGTGCGGACAGCCAGGGTGGTGGCCTTGGCCGGCAGGGTGATGTGGATCGGCTCAGCGCCGTGGCCGTAGATGACAGCCGGGATCTGGCCGGCCATGCGTGCGCGGCGGGCGAAGCCCTTACCGAATTCGGTGCGTACTTCTGCTGCGAGCTTCTGCTCAGACATGTGTTTCTCCTTGAAGACTAAACGGTGTTCAGCAAGGGCGGAGGTCTGTTGCGACCTTCACGCCGGGCGGCCCGCGGGCGGCCCTTCAAGAAGGGAGGTTCAGACCCAGTCGATAACGGAGACCTGCAAATCCGGTTTCCGTTTTCACGGCAACCAGATGCTCTCCCTCGCCAAGGTTTCGTGGAACAGCTTATCAGCGCCGGGCCCAGTTCCTGAAAACGGGGCACTAAAGACGCAAAAGGCGGTGGTTGAGCCTGCCGGGCTTCGGCCGGCCCAACCACCGGGGTCAGGCGTTGCCGTCGAACAGGCTGGTGACGGATCCGTCGTCGAACACTTCGCGGATGGCGCGTCCAATCAGCGGCGCGATGGACAGCACCGTCAGCTGGGGGAAGCGCTTGTTGGCCGGAATGGGCAGGGTATCGGTGACCACCACTTCGCGGGCGCCCGACTCGGAGAGCCGGCGGGCCGCCGGGTCGGAGAAGACGGCGTGGGTCGCCGCGATGATGACATCCTTGGCGCCGGCATTCTTGAGCACCTGGACGGCCCCGGAGATGGTTCCTCCGGTGTCGATCATGTCGTCGATCAGGACACAGGTGCGGCCTTCAATCTGGCCAACAACCGTCTTGGATACTGCCTGGTTGGGAACCGTGAGGTCGCGGCTCTTGTGCACAAAGGCCAGCGGGGCGCCGCCGAGGCGCTCAGCCCACTGTTCGGCCACCCTGACACGGCCGGTGTCCGGGGAAACGACGGTAATGTTGTCCGCTGCAACGCGTGTGCGGATGTAGTCCGCGAGCAGCGGGATGGCCATGAGGTGGTCAACGGGGCCGTCGAAGAAGCCCTGGATCTGGGAAGTGTGCAGGTCAACGCTCATGATGCGGTCAGCACCGGCGGTCTTGTACAGGTCTGCGACCAAACGGGCGGAAATCGGCTCGCGGCCCCGGCCCTTCTTGTCCTGGCGGGAGTAGGGGTAGAACGGCGAAACCACGGTGATGCGCTTGGCGGATGCCCGCTTCAGCGAATCAATCATGATCAGCTGCTCCATGAGGTGGTTGTTCAGCGGTGCCGGGTGCGCCTGGATCACGAAGGCATCGGTGCCGCGGACGCTCTCGCCGGCGCGCACGTAGATTTCCCCGTTGGCGAAGTCGTACGCGTCGATGGGCAGCAGCTCGGTTCCGAGCTCCTTGGCGATTTCCCGGGCAAGCTCCGGGTGTGCCCGCCCGGCGGCAAGCACCAGCTTCTTCTCGCCGTGCGCCGTAATTTCGCTCATTATTGCTTGCCCTCTTCTGTAGGTGCCTGGGTACTTGAGGAATCTTCGGTGGCCGCCTGGGCCAGCTCGGCGGAGCGCGTGCCGGGCCGGTTGGCCAGAACCCAGCCCTCCGAGTTCCGCTGCGCCGCGAGCGTCACTGCCAGCGCACCGGCCGGCACGTCCTTGCGGATCACCGCGCCGGCACCGCTGTAGGCCCCATCGCCCACGGTGACAGGGGCAACAAACACGGTATTGGAGCCTGTGCGGACGCCGGAGCCGATGACGGTGCGGTGCTTCTTCTCGCCGTCGTAATTGGCCGTGATGTTGCCGCACCCAATGTTGGTGTCCTCGCCGATCTCGGCGTCGCCGGCATAGCCCAGGTGGGACAGTTTGGAGCCGCGGCCGATCGTCACGTTCTTCGTTTCGTAGAAGGCGCCAATCTTGCCGGTGTCGCCCAGGACGGTGCCGGGACGGAGATACGTGAAGGGCCCGACGGCGGCTTCCGCGCCGATAAGCGCGCCGGAACCATGCGTGCGGACCACCTTTGCGCCCTCACCCACGATGACGTCCGTCAGGGTGGTATCGGGGCCGACGACGGCGTCGCGTGCCACCGTGGTGGCGCCGTGCAGTTGGGTGTTGGGCAGGATCCGGACGTCCTCGTCGAGCGTCACGGTGGAATCGATCCAGGTGGTGGCTGGATCAACGACGGTGACACCCGCCCGCATCCAAGCCTCGACTGTCCGGCGGTTGAGTTCCGCCCCGAGCGCCGACAGTTGGACGCGGTCGTTCGCACCCTCAACCTGCCAGCGGTCCTCCGTGACGACGGCGGCAACCCGGCCGCCAGCCTGCCTGGCCAGCCCGAGGACGTCAGTGAGGTACTTCTCGCCCTGCGAGTTCTCGGTGGTGACGTGCACCAGCGCGCCGCGCAGGACGGCGGCGTCGAAGGCGTAAATGCCGGAGTTGACCTCGCGGATGAGGCGCTCCGCTTCGGAAGCGTCCTTGTGCTCGCGGATGCCGGTGACGGTTCCGTCGTCCCCGCGAAGGATCCGGCCGTAGCCGGTGGCGTCGTCCAGCACAGCCGTCAGGACGGTCACTGCGTTGGCTTCACGCTCATGGGTGGCCACAAGTTCGGCGAGCAGGGTGCCGGTCAGCAGCGGAACATCGCCATAGGTGACGACCACGGTGCCGGCCAGCTCCCGGTGTGCGTCCAGGGCCTGGAGCGCAACTTCCACGGCGCGGCCGGTGCCCGGAACGTCATCCTGGTCAACGATGACGGCGGACGGGTCCAGGGCCACCAGATGCTTGGCCACGAGTTCACGCTCATGGCGGACTACAAGGGCCAACTGCCGGGGGTTGATGCTGCGGGCGGCCAGCAGGGCATGCCCCACCATGGAGCGGCCGCCAATTTCGTGGAGGATCTTGGGGGTACGGGATTTCATCCGGGTACCGGCGCCTGCTGCCAGAACGATGACGGCGGCTGGGCCGGTAGTCTCGGGGATCACGTACGGGCTCTCCTTGCTTGTTTGCGCGGTGCTTGTGCGCCGTGCGCCGGGCGCGATGCCGGCCGGACCAGCGGCCTGGTGCGGCACCGAGTTCATCCTACTGGACGGTCATCGCACAGCAGTTCCGCCCATAGGATTCGAACCTATACTCCACGGCTCCAAAGGCCGGGGT
>JBKKDH010000407.1:0-2769 GCA_046708445.1 Arthrobacter sp. | reverse complement strand
GGCAACCACGTCGCTCCGGTACCAGCCGTCCGAGCCTGCCGTTCCCGCAGCCGAGGTGTAGGAAACCTCCGGTGCCGTCTTGTCGATCTTGAACGAGTGGCTTACGGCGCCGGCCGCGGTGGTGTTGCCCGCTACGTCCGCGAATTCAGGGCTCGGGACGGCTACGGCTGAGCCTTCGCCGCTGGAGGTCACCGTCTGGGAGACCGAGGCCGGGCCGGACGTTGCATCCGTAGCGGTGAAACGGGCGACGACGTCCGAGACGTACCAGTCGTTGTTGCCCAAGGTGCCTGCAGCGTCGGCATAGCTGACGGTGGGGGCGGTTCCATCCTTCTTGAGGGACACGGTGGCCGGACCGGCGCTGCCGCCACCGCTGGTGGCCGAGCAGGAGTAGTCGTTGGGCAGCTGGTCGGTGGAGACCAGAGTGTCATCGCAGCCGACGAGCTGGAGCGTGCTGGGTGAGTCTGGCTCGGTAACGGTCCACGTCAGCTGGACAGAGCTCCTGTACCAGCCCGCCAGCCCGTCCGCCGTGGCGGGGTTGAGCGTGTAGCTGATCACGGGGGCGGAGGCGTCCACGATGCCGTAGGTCACGGAACCTGTGGCCGTCAGGCCGCCGCCGTCGGTGTAGCTGCAGCTGGCCGTCTGGGACCCGATCCCGGTGGCAGCGTCATCGCCGGTGATCGCGCTGGGGGTTGCGGGGAAGGAGCTGTTGCCGTCTTCGGTGTCCGTCACGTGACAGACCCCAGCGGGAACAGTCCCCTTCGCATAAGAGGCGCCCGGGGTAACCCCGCTGATCGACAGGACAGGTGCAGTGTTGGCTGGCGGGCTGACGTTCACGGTGAAAGCCGCCGGCGTGAGGTTGAACGAACCGGCCGTTGTATTGCTGACGAGAACGGCGGTGACGCTTGAAGAGCCGGCTGCGACGGGGGTGACGGTCAAGGTTGGCCCAGCGCCGCAGGACGTGAACGTGACAGTGCTTGGCGATACTGTGGCAACCGCAGGATTGCTTGAGACGAGGCTCAACGTCACGGTAGTCGATCCCGTCAGGTTGCAGCCCTGTTTCCCATCGTTGTTGGCAGCTACCGCAGCAAGTGTTGTGGTTCCGTTCGTTCCTCCGACATTTAGGGGCATGACCTCCGCAACGGAGTCGACAGTGGAATCCACGTTATTTGAGATCGTATCCGCATAAACCACCCCCGCGCTCGCGAGGAGAAGGCTCCCGGCGGCTATCGCAGCCGCCGCCTTAAACCCGGCACGCCGGAGCAAATTCTTCCCAGGCCCGGTGTCCTGGATTACCGCTGAATACTTCATGATGGCCTCCCTCATCCGCGGTGCGGCCAGTCCCGGACGCACTGTAGTCCAACCGTAGGGATCGCCATCGCCGGGCACACGCGTAATCCCCACCCGTCTTTCAGGCCCGGGTACTCGTTTTCCCGGAGCCCGGGCGGCGCGCTACTTGGTTTGCCCGGGCGGCGCCGCCAAAACACATGCTGAGTACTCCGAACGCCTCGAAATATGACCGCCGCGGACGCCCGGTTAACCGCGGTTACGCCCTGTATCTCCGGGTTTCGGAAGCTTTGATTCCCTGGCGGGGGCTACCGGATAGTTGCAGCCAAGAACACCGTTCCGTTCCGCAATCCAGCAATTTTCGAGGGGTAATCATGGCAACATTCAGGGCAAGGCAGACTGCCGGGGCAGCAGTCGCAATCACCACACTCCTGGCGCTTGCGGCCTGCTCGGACCCGGGCGCAACGGCGGCGTCAGCACCGTCGTCGGGCTCTACAGTGACCGCCGCCGGCAAGACATTCAACCTGGCACCGGAACAAAACCGCGTCAAGGTAAGCGTGGACGCCGAAGCCGCCGCGTTGGTCCCCGACGCCATCAAGGCAGACGGCAAGCTCACCGTGGTGAGCACCGGCGGCACGGCCCCGCTGAGCCTCTTCGCTACCGACAACAAGACGCTCATCGGCAGCGAGGTGGACATCGCTTATGCGGTCGGCGAGACCCTGGGGCTGACCGTCGAGGTACTTCCCGTGGCATGGGCTGACTGGCCGCTGGGCGTCGAATCCGGCAAGTACGAGGCAGTCCTTTCCAATGTGACCGTCACGGAGGCCCGCAAGGAGAAGTTCGACTTCGCAAGCTACCGCAACGACCTCCTGGGTTTCTACGCCAAGACCGACTCGACCATCGGCGAGATCAAGGAAGCCAAGGATGTTGCCGGCAAGCGCATCATCGTCGGCTCGGGCACCAACCAGGAAGCGATCCTTGTGCGCTGGGACGAAGAGAACAAGGCCAAGGGCCTCGCGCCGGTCGAGTTCCAGTATTACGACGACGACTCCGCCTCCACGCTGGCCCTCCAGTCCGGCCGGGCGGACCTGACGTTCGGCCCCAACGCCGGCGCGGCCTACAAGGCAGCGAAGGACGGCAAAACCAAGGAAGTGGGCACGCTCAACGGCGGCTGGCCGCTGACCGCCGAAATTGCCTTCACCACGCAGAAGGGCAACGGCCTGGCAGTCGCCGCCCAGGCTGCCCTCAACCAGCTGATCGAGAATGGCAGCTACACCGAGATCCTGGACCGCTGGGGTCTGTCGTCGGAGGCCATCAAGAAGTCAGAACTGAACCCGCCAGGCCTGCCCAAGAAGTAGGAGGACCTGCCGACCAATGAATCCCCGTCTTGCTTCCGCGAGACGGGGATTCTTCTGTACTTCCCCGGGCGGCAAACGACAGTCTCTTGAGCGTCCAGGCCACGGCCTTCGTCCGCCGTCCCGGAAA
>JBKKDH010000406.1:0-10963 GCA_046708445.1 Arthrobacter sp. | reverse complement strand
AGCAGGCGCCCGGTGGATTTTTCCGCCACAAGCTTGACCACGCCTTCCTCATCCTCCATGGCCCAGCCGTAGGCCGTGCTGCCGTAGTCCTGGACCGCGGTGACAATCTCCGTACCCGCCGCGGCCTGCGACCTGGCGTCCTCCTCCGTCAGGCCCACCGAGGCCACCTGCGGATTGGAGAACACGGCAAACGGCACGGCCGTGTAGTCGATGGACCGGAGCCGGTCCGGGTGTTCGAGGTTGTGCGCCACTACGCGGGCCTCCCGGTTGGCGACGTGCTTGAGCTGGTAGCTGTTCGCGATGTCGCCCAGGGCGTACACACCCTCCACAGGTTTGCCGCCGGCGAGGACCCTGAGGTTGCCGTCCACGGAGAGGGTGCTGTCCTGATCCAGGTCAAAGCCGGCAGCGTCCACGCCCAGCCGGTCGGTGTTCGGCACCCGCCCGGTGGCCATCAGGACAATGTCCGCGGCCAGGCGCAGCGGCTTGCCGCCGTCGTCCGAGAACACGACGCTGACTGAGCCGTCACCGTTGTCCTCCACGGCCTGGAGCGCATAGCCCAACTCCAGCCGCCAGCGGCTGGCGGCAGCCTCCGCGAAGCGTCCGGCGATCTCCCGGTCGTTGCCGCGGAGCAGGCGAAGGGAACGGTTGACCTGGGTGACCGCGGCGCCGAAGCCATGGAACACTGCGGCGAACTCCGCCGCGATGTAGCCGCCGCCGACGATCACCACCCTCTCCGGCAGGCCGTCGATGCGCATGACCGTGTCGGAGGTGTGCACCTGCGGCAGGCCGATCCCGGGGACGGCGGGGAGCGCGGCGCGTGAGCCGGCGGCCACCACCGCCCGGTCCGCGGTGAGCTCCACGCCTGTGTTGGTGACGAGCGTCTGGGGACCCGTGAACCGTACGTGTTCCTGGTAGAGGTCCACGTTGTCCAGTTCAGCGGCCCGGTACCGCCGGCCGGACTCGGAAATCGAATCGATCCGGCCAAAGATCCTGTCCCGCACGTCGTTCCAGTGCACCTTGTCCCGGCTCAGGTCCACGCCGAGGCGACCGGCTTCCCGGGGCGTGTCAGCCAGTCCGGCCGGATACACAAACATCTTGGTGGGGATGCACCCGACGTTCAGGCAGGTGCCGCCGAACACCCCGCCGTCGATCATTGCCACCTTCTTGTCGTCCCAGAACGGAGTGATCAGCGAATTGCCGGATCCGGAGCCGATGATGGCCAGGTCGTAGTGGGGCATGGATCCGTCTTTCGTGAAGTCCACAGCGGGACGGGCGTGGGTGGTGGGCCGTCCCGTGAGTCTATGACAAACGGGGGTCCAAGCCGGAACGTCCCAAGCCAGGACAGCGGCCTTCCGGAAGCCGCCCGCTAGACTGGATGGCGGACCGGCCGGCACCCAAACGTGCCGGCTGCCGCCGAGGTGACATAGGCGGCGTTCCGCACCGCCCGGGCTTCCGGGCTTCCCAGCCTGAACTTCGAAGGAACGCCATGTCAACGCCCTCCCTTACGCTGGAATCCCCAACCCCGGCCGCCGCCCGGAAGCGCCGGTTGCTGGAAATACTCGGTGCACTGGCCATCGCCGGCACGTATATCTACCTGGTCCTCAACCAGCCCGCGGACATTACCGGCGGGCCGGGCAGCGCCTCGGCCCTGATCGCACTCTCCGGGTTCCTCGCGGGCGCAGTCCTGCTGATTGTTGCCGTCCTGCCCACCCTGCCGGTCTCCACGCTGGTGCTGATTCCGGTAGCGCTGGTGCTGAACATTGTGCTGGGCCAGTTTGTGGGCAGCACGCTGGTGCCGTTCTACCTGGACGCCATCGGCACGGTCCTCATCGCGGTCCTGGCCGGACCGGCGGCGGGAGCCGCCACCGGCGCGCTGAGCAGTATCGTCTGGTCCTTCTTCAATCCGACCGTCCTCCCGTTTGCTGCCGGCGCCGCCCTGATCGGCTGCCTGGCAGGCCTCGCTGCCCGGCACGGACTGTTCCGCCGCTTTTACCTGGCACCGGTGGCCGGCTTCCTGGCCGGTATCGTCGGCGGCGTTGTCTCGGCGCCCATTGCGGCCTTTGTCTTCGGCGGCACGTCGGGGCTGGCGACCGGCGCCATCGTGAGCGCCTTCCGTTCCATGGGCGACACGCTCCTGGCCGCCATTACCAAGCAGGCTCTGATCTCCGATCCCATGGACAAGGCCATCGTCTTCACCCTGGTGGCCGTCCTGGTGTACGCCCTGCCACGCCGCACCCGCCTGCAGTTCCCCTTTGTCGGGCGGCACCGCGTGCTGGCCGGCCAGCACACGGGACAGCCCACCAGGGAGCCCGCCGGTACTCCGACGCGTCAGGCCTCCTGACCCGCCCCTGATGCGACTGAACCCCCTGACATCCGTGGCGGCCGCCGGCAGCGCGGCAGTCATCACGACGGCGGCAGCGAGCCTGCCGCTGTCCCTCGCAGTGATTGCCGCGGCAGCGTGTTTGTCGGTCGCCGGGGGAGTGGAACGCCGGATGGCTGCGGCGGCCGCGGGAATCCTGGTTCCGCTCGTGTTGTCGCTGTTCATCCTGCATGGACTGTTCTTTCCCGAAGGTTCTGCCGTCCTGGCGCACTGGGGTCCGGCGCGGGTCACCGTGGAAGGGCTGCAGTTTGCCCTCGACCGTGCCACCCAGCTCACCGCGTCAGTGCTCGTGCTGCTGCTGTGCTCCCTGACCATCAGCGTTCCGGACTTGGTCGCTGCGCTGTCGGCCCGCGGGGTTCATGCCCGTTTCGCGTTTGTGCTGGCCTCCACCCTGACCCTGCTGCCGGCCATCACGACACGGCTGGGCAGGATCCGGCAGGCCCAGGAGTCCCGCGGCCTGGTGATTACCGGCGGCGTTGTCCGGCGAATGACCGCCTTCCGGTGGCAGGCTGTACCGCTCGTCCTGTCACTGGTGGAAGAGGCGGGCACCCGGGCGGCTGCCCTGGAGGCCCGCGGTTTCGGCGGACCGGGGCCACGCACCAGCTACCGTGAAGTGCCGGATCCGCCGCTCCAGCGCCGGCTGCGCCTGGTCCTCCTGGTCGCGGCCGCCGCGGCGATAGCTGTCCGCCTCTGGCAGCCAATGGTTGGTGCTTGAAGATGGCGGAATGCTCCGCTCCCGCGCTGGTTGCGGGGATCGAAACATTCGTTTATCCCGGCGACACGGAACCGGTCCTGGCCGGCGTGGAACTTTCGCTCGCTGCGGGCACGCTGACGGCGGTGCTGGGCGGTTCCGGCAGCGGCAAGTCAACCCTGGGACGCCTGATTGCCGGGTGGCTGCCTCCCGGCAGCGGCGGGAGCCTTACCGGATTCCTTGACCTGGGCGGCACGAGGCTGACCTTCACCGGAGCGGCTGCTGATCCGCGTATCAACCCCGGCAGCTGGGGGCGCATGGTGGGCCTGGTACCGCAGGACGCCGCGGCGGCCCTCTCCAGCGTCCGTGCAACGGTCGCCGAAGAGTTGGCCTTCGGGCTGGAAAACGCGGGGGTGGACCGGGCCGAAATGACCGCCGCTGTCCGGCGCACGGCGGCAGTGATCGGCCTGGACCACCTGCTGGACAAGGACCCCGCAAGGCTGTCCGGCGGCGAGCTGCGCCGCCTGGCCATCGGATGCGCCGTCATTTCCGGGCCCGCAGTGCTGGTCATGGACGAGCCGTTCGCTTCCCTTGACCGGGAAGGAGCCGAAAGCCTGGCGGTCCTGGTGCGGAACCTCGTGATGGAGGGCACGGCCGTTCTGGTCCTGAGCCAGCGCGCCGACGAGTTGCTGCTCGACGCCGACACCTGGCTGCTCCTCACCGGCGGCACGGTGGCGGTGGCGGGCATGCCCGCTGAAGTTACCGCCACCGGCGCGCTGGCAACGGCCGGCGTAGCGGGCCCGTGGCCAGGCGCGGGAACCGGAACCCTGCCGTCGGCCCCGGATGCACCGGGCAGCAGTGCCCCTGTCTTTGGTGCCACTGCGCTTGGTGCACCCGTCCCCTTCCTGCCCGCCATCGAACTGCGGGGCGTTTCGTTCACCTACCCCCAACAGCGGCGGCGCTGGCTCAAAACAGCGCCGGGCCCCGCCGCGGCCCCGGTCCTTCAGGACCTCAGCCTGGCAGTCGGAGCCGGCGAAATCCTGGCCGTCACCGGGGCCAATGGCGCCGGGAAGTCCACGCTGCTGCGGCACCTCAACGGCCTGCTCCAACCCACGGCCGGAACAGTCCTGGTCAATGGCCAGGACATCGCCGGGCACCCAACAGGGAGGGTGTCCGGAGACGTCGGGATTCTCTTCCAGCAGCCCCGGGACCAGCTGTTCGAGCGGACCGTGGAACGGGAAGTCCTCTTCGGCCTGCGCCAAGACGCAGCGGCGGAGCGTGCCGCATATCAGGCCCTCGCCGCCGTCGGCCTGGATCACCTCGCCGACCGGCACCCGGCAGAGCTTCCCGCGTCGCACCAGCGCCTGCTGGCCCTGGCCACCGTCCTGGCCAGGCGCCCGTCCGTCCTTGCCCTGGACGAACCCACCGTTGCCCTGGACGGCCACGGGCTGGCGGTCCTGGACCGCGTGGTCCGGTGCGCCGCCGAGGAGGGCACCGCCGTCGTGCTGGTCACCCACGACCTCGAGTACGCGCGGTCCACCGCGCACCGTCACGTGCATCTGGACTCCGGCCGCCTGCTCACTGCCGACTGAGTCCGCCAGCGGCTGGTGCTTCAGCCGCTGGCGGATTCCTTAACAGTTGACCGGTTCCGGGCGGGCTGACTACGTGTTGGCAGGCTCCGCGGAGCAGGACGCCGTGCCCGGCGCGAGGAACCGCTTGCCGTTCACCCGTTCGGAGGCGCCCACCCGGTCCAGGTACGGGGTGATCCCGCCCAGGAACATCGGCCAGCCTGCGCCGAGGATCATGCACAGGTCGATGTCCTCCGGACCTGCCACCACGCCTTCGTCCAGCATCAGGCCGATCTCCTGGGCCAGGGCATCCTGGACGCGGCGCAGCACCTCTTCCCCGGTGGACGGCGACGTGCCGAAGGACATCAGCGACAGGGTGGAGTCCGGGATATCCTGCGACCCGTCGGCAGCTGGCGCCCACAGCGACTTCACGCCGTTGTCGATCAGCTTCTTCAGGTTGGCGGACACCGCAAAGCGGTCGCCGAAGGCGGCGTTCAGGGACTCCTGGACGTGCTGCGCCACCGGCAGGCCCACCATGGCGCCCAGCGTGAACGGGGTCATCGGCAGGCCCATGGGCCGCAGGGCGGTGTCGGCAACCTCGGCGGGTGTGCCCTCGTCAAAGGCTGCCGTCACTTCGCCCATCAGCCGCAGCAGGATCCTGTTGACCACGAAGGCGGGGGCGTCCTTGACCAGGACCGCCGTCTTCTTCAGGCCCCTGGCGAGTTCGAAGGCGGTGGCCAGGACGGCGTCGTCGGTCCTGGGGGCCCGCACGATCTCCAGCAGCGGCATCACGGCCACCGGGTTGAAGAAGTGGAATCCTACGAGCCGCTCCGGGTGTTCGAGGTCAGAAGCCATGGCAGTCACCGACAGTGACGACGTGTTGGTGGCGAGGATGCAGTCCGGTGAGACGATCGCCTCCACCTCGGCGAACACCTGCTTTTTGACGTTCAGCTCTTCAAAGACGGCCTCGATCACAAAGTCGGCGTCAGCAAAAGCGTCCTTGGAAACGGAGCCCGACACCAGCGCTTTGGTGCGGTTCGCGGCGTCCGGGCTGATCCGCTGTTTGCCGAGGAGTTTGTCCACCTCGGCATGGACGTAGCCAACACCCTTATCCACGCGGGCCTGGTCGATGTCGGTCATCACCACCGGAACCTTGAGCTGGCGGGCGAACAGGAGCGCCAGCTGGCTTGCCATGAGGCCGGCGCCCACCACGCCGACCTTGGTGACCGGGCGTGCCAGCTTCCGGTCCGGGGCGCCGGCCGGGCGCTTGGAACGCTTCTGGACCAGGTCCAGGAATGCGTACACCGTGGCACGGAATTCGTCGGTCTGCATCAGCTCGGCAAGGGTTTCGCATTCCAGCTCCGCGGACTCCGCCTGCGTCAAGGTGCGGTTGGCCTCGAGGATGTCCAGGACCTTGGCGGGCGCCGGGGACGCGTTGGACGTTTTGGCCTCCACGAACGCCCTGCCGGCCGCAACGGCTGCGGCCCACCGGCCGGCAACGTGGGGATCGGTTGGGTCGACGGCGTTGGCCCGCTCCGGGACCACCTCACCTGTGATGACCCTTGCTGCCCACGCGAGGGACTGCTCCAGGAAGTCCGCCGGTTCGAAGAGGGCGTCGGCGATGCCGAGCCGGAAAGCCTCCGGCCCGGTGAGGGTCCGGTTGTTGCTGAGCGGATTCTCGATCATCACCTTGACCGCGTTCTCCGGTCCGGTCAGCCGCGGCAGGATGTAGACGCCGCCCCAGCCGGGGACCAGGCCGAGGACAGCCTCCGGAAGCGCCAGCGCCCCGGCGCCGGTGGACACGGTGCGGTAGGTGGACTGCAGGGCGATCTCCAGGCCGCCGCCCAGGGCCACACCGTTGATGAACGCGAAGCTGGGGACGCCCAGGTTGGCGAGGGTGGCATAGACGTTGTGTCCGAGCTGCGCCATCCACAGGCCATGATCCCGGTTCTCCAGCGACTTCACGGCGGAGAGGTCCGCTCCCGCAACCAGGAAGTACGGCTTGCCGGTCACGCCCACGCCCACAATCTCGCCGCGGGCGGCACGCTCCTTCAATCCCTCCAGGGCCGTCCCCAGTTCCACCAGGGTGTTGGGGCCCAGGGTGGTGGGCTTGGAGTGGTCCAGGCCGTTGTCCAGCGTGATCAGGGCAAACGTCCCGGGGCTGGACATGCCGGGGGCGGCCGGCAGCTCGATGTCCCGGACATAGGAGTGGGTCACGGTTTCGTCGGGGAAGAGTTCGGCGAACGTGGTGAATTCGGCGGCGCTCATGCTGCGGCTCCTTCGGTAGTGGCGTCGGTCGGCTGCGTGGCTGCGGTGCCGCTGTAGTCCGTGTATTCCGAGTGACGCGGGTTTTCCCAGATGACAGTGGCGCCCATGCCCAGGCCGATGCACATGGTGGTGATGCCGTAGCGCACGGTGGGGTCCTCCTGGAACTGCCGTGCGAGCTGGTTCATCAGCCGCACGCCGGAGGAGGCCAGCGGGTGGCCCACCGCGATCGCGCCGCCGTACCTGTTGACGCGGGGGTCGTCGTCGGAAATTCCGAAATGGTCCAGGAAGCTCAGGACCTGCACGGCAAAAGCTTCGTTGATTTCGAAGAGGCCGATGTCATCGATGGTGAGTCCGGCGTTTTTCAGGGCCTTCTCCGTGGCCGGGACGGGTCCGATACCCATCACTTCGGGTTCGACGCCGGCATATGCATAGCTGACGAGGCGCATCTTGACGGGCAGGCCAAGCTCTGCGGCGGCTTCCGAGGAGGCCAGGAGCGCGGCGGTGGCGCCATCATTCAAGCCCGCGGCGTTGCCCGCCGTGACCCGGCCGTGGGCCCGGAACGGCGTGCGCAGGGCAGCCAGGTCCTCGAGCGTGGTGCCAGGGCGGGGAGGCTCGTCAACGCTGTTCAGGGTCCAGCCTTCCCCCGGCTTGAGGGTTGCCACCGGCACCAGGTCGGGCTGGATCTGGCCGTTGCCGTACGCGGCAGCGAGTTTGTCCTGCGAGGCGACGGCGTAAGCGTCGGTGCGGCTTTTGGTGATGGCGGGAAAGCGGTCGTGCAGGTTCTCGGCGGTGTTGCCCATGTTGAGGGCGGCGGGATCCACGAGCCGCTCGGACATAAAGCGGGGGTTGGGGTCGGCGCCGGAGCCCATCGGGTGGTTGCCCAAGTGCTCCACGCCGCCGGCAATCACGACGTCGTAGGCGCCGAAGCCGATGCCGCTGGCGGTGGTGGTCACGGCAGTCATGGCCCCGGCGCACATGCGGTCGATGGCGAAACCAGGGACCGTGCGGGGGAGCCCGGCCAGGAGCGCCGCGGTGCGTCCCAGGGTCAGCCCCTGGTCGCCGGTCTGCGTGGTGGCGGCCACTGCCACTTCGTCCACGCGCTCCGATGGCAGGGACGGATTGCGGCGAAGGAGTTCGCGGATGCATTTGACCATCAGGTCATCGGCGCGGGTTCCGGCGTAGATTCCTTTGTCACCGGCCCGGCCGAAGGGTGTGCGGACTCCGTCAACAAAGACGACGTCGCGGACAGTGCGCGGATTTCCGCTGCTTCCGTGGTGGGTCACGTTTAACTCCTCATCGAGACGTTGGCGCGCCGGTCAGTGGCCATGGGGCAGCACTGGTCCGGACGGCAGTGCACATTATGTTACTCGCCAGTAACTTAGTGTGCAAGGCTCGTCGATGGGGGCGTTACCCGGCGGCCGCGGCTGCCTTCGGTTCCTTGGGCGGCACGGGCTCGGGATTGACGAATGCCGCCGTGATAAGCGGCGCGACCAGCCCCACCTGCCACTCGCGGGCGCCCAGGGCGCGCAGCTCCGCGGCGACAGACTCTTCGCTGATATCTGCGGGCGGCCGCCAGGCGATGCGGCGCAGGTAGTCCGGCGTCAGCAGGTTCTCCAGCGGCAGGTTCGTTTCTTCCGCCTTCTCCTGCAGCAATGGCCGTGCCGTGGCCAGCCGGGCGGCAGCCTCCGGGTCCCGGTCGGCCCAGACGCGCGGCGGGGGCGGGGCGTTGGTGGGCAGGTGCAGCGGCGGGAGGTCCGCAAGGTCACGGGCTGCAGCGATGCAGCGAAGCCAGCGGGGAGCCTCACGCTGGGCAGCCCGGCCGTGGAAGCCCTTGGTTCCGAGCAGCTGGGGAACGGTGGACGGCATGGCTTTCGCCGCCGCCACCAGGGCGGAATCCGGAATGAGCCGGCCCGGTGCAACGTCGCGTTTTTGGGCCAGCGAATCGCGCTCCAGCCACAGTTCGCGGACCGCCGCGAGCTGGCGCCGGTCGCGGATCTGGTGAAGTCCGGAGGTCTTGCGCCACGGGTCAACCCGCGGCGGGGCTAGGCCGGCAGCCAGGATGGCTGCGAATTCCTGCTCAGCGAATTCGAGCTTGCCATCCTCCTCCAGCAGTTCGATGAGTTCCTCACGCAGTTCGGTGAGTACCTCCACGTCCAGTGCCGCGTAGCGCAGCCACGGTTCAGGCAGGGGGCGGGTGGACCAGTCGGCGGCGGAATGTTCTTTGGCCAGGCCGAAGCCCAGCAGTTGCTCGATCACTGCAGCCAGCCCGACGCGCGGGAGGCCCGCGAGCCGTGCGGCCAGCTCAGTGTCGAAGAGCTTGTCCGGCCACATGCCCAGCTCTGAGAGGCACGGCAGGTCCTGGCTGGCGGCGTGCAGGATCCATTCCACCCCGTGGAGGGCGTCGTTGATGATGTCCAGGTTCTCGAAGGGCTCGGGATCGATCAGCCAGGTGCCGGAGCCTTCGCGGCGGATCTGGACCAGGAAGGCGCGCTGGCCGTACCGGAAGCCGGAGGCACGCTCGGCATCCACCCCGGCGGGTCCGGTTCCGGCTGCTATGGCGGCGGCGCAGCGCTCCAGCCCGGACTGCGTTTCGATCACCAGGGGTACGCCGTCGCGCGGTGCATCAAGGTCGATGACCACGGGGATGGGGCTGGCGAAGCCGTCCACCGTGATGTGGGGAGGTGTGTCAGCAGCCGGAGCGCCGGCTGTGGTGTTATCCGGAATGTGAGGGGTCATGGTGCCTTCAGTTTACCGACAAGGTGGTCCAGGGCTTCCGGACTAGTTCCGGCGCCGGTTCGGCAGCGCCGAGACCCCGTCCGGCAGCGGCGGCAATCCGGCAAACGTGCAGACCATATCCGACCACGCCTCCAGGTGGGCCGTGACGTCCGACGAGGCAGGCGTCCAGGACGCGCGCAGTTCGATATCGATCGACCCTGGCCTGTCGGCGAGGGTTCCAAAGCTTTCCGAAAGGACGCGGGTGGCGGTGCCGCCGGCTGCACGGTACGGGGCCTTGTGATTTTCAAGTGCCTCCACGAGCCAGGTCCAGGCGACGGTGCCCAGCATTTCGTCGTTGCCCATTTCCGGTTCCAGCTGTGCCCGGATGTAGGTCACTATCCGAAACTCCCCGTCCCAGACGGCCGAGCCGTCGGGATCGTGCAGCAGGATGAACCGGCCGGTGGCCAGCTCGGTGTCCTCGTCGTCTTCCGTGCCCGCCGCGGCGGCGAGTGCCATCGCAGCAGGTCCGTGGAGGGGAGTGGTGGTGCCGGCGGTTCCGGAGGCCATGACCTCCGCGCCCAGCGCCACGGCGAAAGGCGCCAGGCGTGCTGGTGCCGGAATCTCCGCCAGGCGCAGTTCGCTGCGGCATTGTGCTTTCCTGAGGGTTCCCAAGGCGTGGAGAAACTCCGGGGGAACCTGGGCGAGTGCGTTCACCTTCGCAGGTTACGCAACAGCCGGGGACAGGCAGTGCAGGCTCGCCGTCGGCCACCTTTTGCTACGTGGTGGCATTGCCGGCGTTATAGGCGGCCAGCTCCCGGCGGATCGCGGCCACAAAATCATCAACGTCCTCCTCGCTTGTATCGAAAGAGCACATCCACCGGACTTCCCGGGCTGCTTCGTTCCAGTCGTAGAAACGGAAGGATTCCCGAAGCTTGTCCGCTACGCCCTCGGGGAGAATGGCGAACACGCCGTTGGATTCAGTCTTCTGGGTAGGCTCCACACCCTCGATCGTGTCCACTGCCGCGCGGAGGCGGGCGGCCATGGCGTTGGCGTGGGATGCCGAACGGAGCCAGAGGCCATCCTCCAGCAGCGCGATGAACTGCGCGGACATGAACCGCATCTTCGACGCCAGCTGCATGTTCATCTTGCGCAGGTAGACCAGGCCGTGGGCAGCCTCGGGGTTCAGGGCCACCACCACCTCGCCGAACAGCAGCCCGTTCTTGGTGCCGCCGAAGGACAGGATGTCCACGCCGGCGTCGCGTGTGAACGCCCGCAGCGGCACCTGCAGGTGGGCCGCGGCGTTGGCCAGCCGTGCGCCGTCCATGTGGAGCTTCATGCCCC
>JBKKDH010000405.1:0-10187 GCA_046708445.1 Arthrobacter sp. | reverse complement strand
ACGTTGTGGTGTTCCCGCAGCTGACGCAGGACGAGATCATCGAGATTGTGGACCTGTTCGTTGGCCGCCTGGAGAAGCGACTCAAGGACAAGGACATGGGCATCGAGCTCACGCCCAAGGCCAAGGTGCTCCTGGCCACCCGCGGCTACGATCCCGCCATGGGTGCCCGGCCGCTGCGCCGCACCATCCAGCGTGAGATCGAGGACCAGCTCTCGGAGAAGATCCTGTTCGGCGAAATCCACGCCGGCGACATCGTTGTAGTGGATGTGGACGGCGACGGAGACGACGCCAAGTTCACCTTCGCCGGCAACGCCAAGCCGCGCATCCCGGAAATCGCCCCGAGCGCCTAGCCACAAAGCCAAGGCCCCGCCCGCTCCCGAAACGGAGCAGGCGGGGCCTTTCGCTTTCCCCACGTCCCTTCCCAGGTTCGAGTCCGGCGCTGGTCGGGGCGCTTGGAATTGGTGCCGCGGTTCGTTCAGTGCCGGCCATCAGACATTTGCCGGCGCCTGCTCGTTCCTCGCTTTGACGGCGCCTACACAAATCCCTGATACCCGGCACCTCGTGCGTTGGCCCACCCAGCGAGGGTGCCGGGGTCATTTGTGTAGCTTGCGTCAGAGCGACGAAGGAGCAGCAAGCGGCAAATGGGGCCGGTACCGGAGCGAACCCAGCCTCGGGCCGACGGCGCCAAGCCAACCACGGAGCGAGGACCTGGTGAGCGACAGCGAGGACCCGGCGTCGTCGTCGGCCGTGGAGGTTTGTGATGCGGGGCACAGTCGGGTTGAATCGGGGCATGGCAACTGAGAACCCGGCGATCCCGGGCGAGCAACCTGAAACCCCTTTCCACGATCTCGACCACTACCTCGCCATCCCGCGCGTGAGCGGTTTGTCCCTGAGCCCGGACGGCCGAAGGCTGGTCACCACCGTGTCCACGCTCAACGGCAAGGGCACCGAATTCGCCACCGCACTCTGGGAGCTGGATCCCTCCGGACAAAGGCACGCCCGGCGCATCACCCGCAGCGCCAAGGGCGAGGCCGGCGCCGCCTTCGCAGCCAACGGCGACGTCTACTTCACCTCCGCGCGCCCGGATCCGGACAGCCCGGACGCAGATCCCGTCAGTGCCCTGTGGCTCCTGCCGGCCGACGGCGGGGAGGCCCGCGTGGTCCTCTCGCGTCCCGGCGGCGTCGGCGCTGTCATGGCCGCCCGGAACGCGGACGCCACCTTTGTCACGGCTGAGATCCTGGCCGGGTCAACGGACGAGGCGAACGACGCCGACCGGCGCAAATCCCGCAAGGACAACAAGGTCGCGGCCATCCTGCACAGCGAGTACCCGGTCCGCTATTGGGACGCCGACCTGGGTCCGGGACAGCCGCGGATCTTCGCCGTCGAGCCGGGCGAGGACAACGAACCCGGCAAACCGGTCACGGTTGACGCGACGGCGCCTCTTCAGCTCCGAAACCTCACCCCCGACGCCGGTCCGCGGCTCCGCGAGGCCGAGACGGTGGTCAGTCCGGATGGCCGCACCATCTACACGAGCTACACCAGGCCGCTGGCCAAGGCGGACAGCCGCTCGGTCCTGGTCGCCGTGGACGTGGCCACCGCAAGCCAGAAGGTGCTCCTGGACCAGGAGGGCATGAGCTACTTCCCCGGCCCTGTCAGCCCCGACGGGAACACGCTGGTGGTGGTCAGCGAAAGCGACACAACCCCGCACGAGGCTCCCCAGGTCAAGCTGCACCTGCTGGACGTTTCAGGCAACGCCCCCGATTCAAGCGGCAACAACGCCGGCCTCACCCCGCTGGTGCCCGACTGGGACCGCTGGGCAAAGCCGGCAGCATGGCTCCCCGACGGTTCCGCCCTCCTGGTGACGGCGGACGACGACGGCGCGTCGCCCGTTTTCCGGATCAGCATTCCGGCGTCTGCCGCGGAAGTGAGCGGCACCCGGGTGACGCAGGACGCGGCGGCGTACACCGACGTCGTGGTTTCTCCTGGTGGGCGCAACGCGTATGCGCTGCGCAGCTCCTACGAGTTCCCACCTGAGGCTGTCCGGATCAACCTGGAAACGGGGGAGACCACCCGGCTGCCGGCTCCGGCCGAACGGCCGAAGTACTCCGGCCGGCTGGAGCGGCTGGCCGCCACCGCGGCGGACGGCACCCGTGTGCCGGCTTACCTGGCGCTGCCCGCCGGCGCGTCGGCTGAGTCGCCTGCGCCCATGCTGCTGTGGATCCACGGCGGACCGCTGGGATCGTGGAATGCCTGGACCTGGCGGTGGAACCCCTGGCTGCTCACGGCGAAGGGTTACGCGGTGCTGCTGCCGGATCCGGCCTTGTCCACAGGCTATGGGCAGGCGTACATCCAGCGGGGCTGGGGCGAATGGGGCAAGGCGCCGTTCACGGATCTGATTGCCGTCACTGACACCGCCGTGGAACGCCCGGACATCGATGCGAGCCGGACAGCAGCCATGGGCGGGTCGTTCGGCGGCTACATGGCCAACTGGGTGGCGGGCCAGACGGACCGGTTCAAGGCGATCGTCACGCACGCCAGTCTGTGGGCCCTGGACCAGTTTGGCCCCACCACTGATGCCTCGCAGTACTGGCTCAAGGAAATGACCGAGGAGATGGCCCTCGACAATTCGCCGCACATGCATGTCGAAAGGATCACTACCCCCATGCTGGTGATCCATGGCGACAAGGACTACCGCGTGCCCATCGGCGAGGGCCTGCGGCTCTGGTACGAGCTCCTCTCCAAGTCCCGGCTGGCCGCGGACCAGGACGGCCAGACGCCGCACCGGTTCCTCTACTTCCCGGACGAGAACCACTGGATCCTGCAGCCGCAGCATGCCAAGGTCTGGTACGGCGTTGTCGAAAGCTTCCTCGCCAAGAACGTGCTGGACCAGGACCGACCGGTGCCGTCGGAGCTTGGGCTGTAGTCACCTCCGGCTCGGAGGCTGGGACATTTCCCGCGTGCTGCTCCTTCGTCGCTTTGACGCACGCTACAGAAATGTCCCAGCCTCCTTCGCCTCGTGCCGGAGTGTCCCAACCCGACCGCAATCAACGGTGCAGTCGTCCCGCCTCGTAGGATTGATGCTGTGACTGACTCCTTCCATATCCGTCCTGCCCGCACCGGCGATGTGGCCGCCATCAAGAGACTGGTGGCGCCGCTGGCGGAGCAGCGGATCCTGATGGCCAAGGAGACGGTGGCCTACTACGAGAGCCTGCAGGAATTCCGGATCGCAGAATCGGACGACGGCGAAGTCATCGGCTGCGGCGCCCTGCACGTGATGTGGGAGGACCTGGCCGAGGTGCGCACCCTTGCCGCGTCCGATGCGTGGCGCGGCAAGGGGGTGGGCCACGTGCTGGTCGAAAGCCTGCTGGAGGAGGCCCGTGCGCTCGGTGTTGCCCGCGTTTTCTGCCTCACCTTCGAGGTGGACTTCTTCAAGCGCCACGGCTTCGACGTGATGGAGGACCAGTCCGCGGTGGACCCGGTGGTCTACTCCGAGTTGCTCCGTTCCCATGACGAAGGTGTGGCCGAATTCCTGGACTTGGCGCGGGTCAAACCCAACACCCTGGGCAACACACGCATGATCAAGTTCCTCTAGGACCCCCGGTGACGCCCAGTATGACGCGGAAGTCGCAGCTTTTAACCTCGCCACCCGCCACACCCCGGACCTGGTGCTGAGTGCCGTCAACGCTGACGACGTCGTTGCCGCAGTCAGGTGGGCGGCCGCCCGCGACATGTCCATTTCAGTCCAGTCCACCGGCCACGGCGCCGCCAACGCCATCACCGGAGGCCTGTTGATCAGCACCCGCCTCATGCTGGAGCTGTCCATTGATCCCGAAGAGCAGGCTGCCCGGGTTGGCGCCGGCGTGCGCTCGCGGGACGTCCTTAAGGCTGCGGCACCCTTTGGGCTGATGGGCCTGCACGGCTCCACCACCGACGTCGGCGTTGTTGGCTATACCCTCGGCGGCGGCATCCCGTTGCTGGGACGGAAGTACGGCTTCGCGTCGGACCACGTGCTGGCCTTCGACCTGGTCACCCCCGACGGCGTGCTGCGCCGGGTGGACGCCCACAGCGATCCGCGGCTGTTCGGGCTGCTTCGCGGCGGCAAAGGCAACTTCGGCATCGTCACGGCGATGGAGTTCTCGCTGTTCCCTGCGGGCGAGCTGTTCGCGGGCGGCATCTTCTACGAGGGTGGCCGCGCCAGGGAAGTGCTCGCGGCCTTCCGTCACTGGAGCGGACGGCTGCCGGCGGAGGCCTCGGCGTCGCTGGCCTTCCTGCGCCTGCCGGACATGGAGGAAGTGCCCGGCTTCCTCCGAGGCAAGTTCGTGATGCACCTGCGGTTTGCCTGGCAGGGCAATGCGGAGGGAGGGGCGCGGGTGCTGGCCCCGATGCGCGCGGCCGCTCCCGTCCCCGTTGATGGCGTGGGCCCACTTCCTTATTTGCGGGTGGATGAGATCCACGCCGACCCGGAGCATCCGGTGCCTGTCCACGAAGGTGGCATGCTGCTCAAGGAGCTCGACGACGGCCTGGCGGAAGCTTTGCTTCAGCTGGCCGGGCCGGACAGTACCGCTCCGCTTCTGCTGGCGGAGATCCGGCTGATGGGCGGCGCGCTGGCCGTTCCACTGAAGGGCGCCGATCCCGACGCCGACTGTGTGGGCGGGCGCGATGCCGCGCTCTCGTTCTTCGCTGTGGGCATCATGGCGCCGCAGATCGCCCACCTGGTTCCCGCCGCCATTGCGGCCGCACGTTTGGCGCTTGAGCCGTACGGAACGGGCGGCACGGCCGTCAACCTGCACGGACACCTCACCTCGCCCGAGCTGGCGGCCAGCGCCTGGCCGGAGGCGGCCCGCGCCCGGCTCGGCGAAGCGAAGGCCGAGCTGGATCCGAAGAACCTCTTCCGCCACGGCCACGCCATCGTGCCTGCGCCAAGGATGGTACGCACCGCCGTCGCCTGACCGCTACAGCAGTTACAACAACAGCCGCAAGACCAGCCCCGCCGTCCCTTCGGACCGGCGGGGCTGCGTCATGTCAGGACTTTTCCTTGCTTTAGTCGATTTGATGGATAAACTGTGGATGGCCTGTGTTTGGGGGCACGTGCGCAAGGGACAGTCATTGGGGGCTGTCCCTTTCGTCGTTTCCGGCCAGGTGCCGGCCAGGCGCGCTGCGGGGTGGGTGGTGCTACCGCAGTCCGGGCGGCGGTAGTAGGGTCGAAGTGACATCCTCCAGGAAGACTGACCGCCCGGGAGCGCCGCTTTGAAAAAACTCATCAATGATCCCCGCGCCGTTGTGGACGAGTCCGTGGACGGCTTCGGCCTGGCCCACGCCGACATTGTCACCGTCAGTTCAGAGCCCCGGTTCATCACCCGCAAGGACGCGCCGGTGGCCGGCAAGGTGGGGCTGGTGTCCGGCGGGGGAAGCGGCCACGAACCGCTGCATGCCGGCTTTGTGGGACGGGGAATGCTGGACGCCGCCGTCCCGGGGGCGGTGTTCACCTCACCCACGCCTGACCAGATCCTGCCGGCGACCCAGGCAGTGGACTCAGGTGCCGGCGTCGTCCATATCGTCAAGAATTACACCGGTGACGTGCTGAACTTCGAAATGGCTGCCGAGCTGGCCGAGGCTGAAGGCGTGCAGGTCCGCACAGTCCTCGTCAACGACGACGTTGCCGTGGAGGATTCGCTGTACACGGCCGGGCGGCGGGGCGTGGGCGGCGTGGTGCTCGTGGAGAAGATCGCCGGCGCCGCTGCAGAGCGGGGCGACAACCTGGACGCCGTGGCCGCCATCGGCGATCGCGTGAACAGCAATGTCCGCACCATGGGCGTGGCGTTGTCGGCGTGCACCGTGCCGCACGCAGGATCGCCCAGTTTTGACCTGGAGGACAACGAGATCGAGATCGGCATCGGGATCCACGGCGAACCCGGGCGGCACAAGATCCCCCTGGAAAGCGCGGACGCCATCACCGACAGGCTGCTGGAACCGGTGCTCACCGACCTTGGCATCACCGCCGGTGACAAGGTGCTCCTGTTCGTCAACGGGATGGGCGGGACGCCGCTTAGCGAGCTTTACATTGTGTACCGCCGCGCTGCCCGGGTGATCGCGGACAAGGGCGCCAGCGTGGAGCGCTCGCTGGTGGGGAACTACATCACTGCCCTGGAGATGCAGGGCTGCTCCATTTCCGTCCTCCGGCTCGACGAGGAGCTGACCGGGCTGTGGGACGCTCCCGTCCACACGGCCGCCCTGCGCTGGGGGGCATAGCCATGGTGCTCGATGCGAACTGGGCGGTGAAGTGGCTGACGCTCTGCGCCCAGGCCATGGCGGAACACCGGGTGTGGCTCATCGAACTGGACCGCGCCATCGGGGATTCGGACCACGGCGAAAATATGGACCGCGGCTTCCAGGCGGTCCTGGACAAACTGGCCGAAGTGCCCCCGGAAACGCCCGGGGCGGCACTCAAACTGACGGCCATGACGCTGATGTCCAGCGTGGGAGGCGCAGCCGGCCCGCTGTATGGAACGGCCTTCCTCCGGGCCGCAGCATCGTTGGGCGATTCGCCGGAGGTGGAACCTGCCGCCTTCGCCGTGGCCCTGGTGGCGGCCCGGGACGGGATTGTGGCCAGGGGCAAGGCCGAGCCGGGCAACAAGACCATGGTTGATGCGTGGACGCCGGCCGCCGAAGCGGCCCTTCTCGCCGCTGCAGGCGGGGCCGGCACTGTCCTTGAAGTCCTGGTGGCTGCGGCCGAGGCCGCCGAGGCCGGCGCGGTCGCCACGGATCCCATGGTGGCCCGCAAGGGTCGCGCCAGTTACCTGGGGCAGCGGAGCGCCGGCCACCGCGACCCCGGAGCCGCCTCCAGTGCCCTGATCCTCCGCGCGGCAGTCGGAGCCGCGGCGTGACCGTCGCCCTGGTTGTGGTCTCCCATAGTGAAAAAATAGCCGACGGCGCCGCGGAACTTGCCGCGCAAATGGCGCCTGATGTTTCGATAATGTCCGCCGGAGGCACCCTGGACGGGCGGATCGGCACCAGCCTGGAGAAGGTCATGGCCGCACTGGAGCAAGCTTCCGGCGCGGATGGCGTGGTGGTCCTCACCGACCTGGGATCGGCGGTCATGACAGCGGAATCCGCGCTGGAGTTTGCGGGCCAACCGGACGGCGTGCTGCTGGCCGATGCCCCTTTGGTGGAAGGGCTGGTGGCTGCAGCCGTGGCAGCGCAGGGCGGCGCGGACGTGCACGCCGTCAAACGTGCAGCAGAAGCGGTGTACGGTTCCGCACCGGGAGTGCCGCCGTCGTCCTCCTTCAGGTCCGTCGACGAGGGCTCGGTGACGGGGACAGGGCCTGAATTTACCGGCGACTTTGAGCTCATCAACCAGGCCGGCATGCACGCGCGCCCGGCAGCCAAGATCGCCGGTGGACTCTCTTCCCTTGACGCGCGGGTGACCGTCAATGGCCTGGACGGAACCTCGATGACGGCGCTGATGACCCTCGCAGCCGGCAAGGGCTCGGTATTGCATGTGGAAGCCTGGGGCGTGGACGCCGAGCGGGCAGTCAACTATGTTGGCGGGCTGGTCCAGGCCGGATTCGGGGAACCGTAGGGCGTCTCTGCCGCCCCGTTTGGGCTGTCCCCGGTGTGTTCGCTCCGTCCTGTCACAGCCTGCGAATATGCTCGATGCCATGGAACGGCTCGACTTCGATGACAACTGCCCGCTGGTGGTGCTGGACGGACAGACATCCATCGAGGAGCTTTTCGCGGAACTCGGCTTCGAGTGGCAGGTGGATACGGATCCGTTCAGCCAGGACGGTAAGGGTCCCGCGGGCGGCCTGAAGGGTCAAGCCACCCTGTTCTGACGCGCGTGAACTCATCATCCTGAGTTCACGTGCCGTTAAGGGTGGTGCCCTAGATTGTCCCTTCAGGCACTCTCTGCTCGAAGGGATCCATCATGGCCAATATTGCTGAAATTCTGGGCAGGCTAACCCCTGAAGAACTGGACGCGCTGCGCGGCCTCGGGCCCAAAGGTCACCTGACCAAGCCGCTCGTCGAAGCCCTGGATCGGGCCGCCGGAGGGGCCGGTGCCGGCCGCGGCTACTACGTTCCCACGGGGAGCGTCAGCGAGACCGGCGGCCCCCACCTTGTCCTGCGCAGCGACGTGACGGCTTGGCTTTTCGGGACAGCTCCTCAGGTTCCCCACACGGGGGCATCCGACCCTGCCGCGCAGCCGTAGCCGGCCAAGCCTGGCGTCAGAACGCCTGGCGCAGCCCCTCGGCGTCGAGCACCACCGATGCAGTCACGAATCGTCCGCACTGCTCGCCGTAGGGGAAGTCGCCGCGGGGACGGAAGTCCAGGGTGCGCACCGGCAGCGCAGACCCGTCGGGGGACGTTCCGGTGGCCGTTAAGGCCATCGGCGATTCCGTCAGGGTGTCCAGGAACAGCATGCCGATCATGGTCCCGTCGGGGGAAGCCGTGGCCGAACAGACGCCGTCAGGACCGCAGCCCTGATCAATGGACACACTGCCCTGGCGCAGCTCCAGGGCATCCTCGGTGCACACGCCGTCCTGGCAGGCCTTCAGGCGCAGGGTGCCCACCTGGGGCACGTAGGGGGCAGCCACGGTGACTGACACTACCGACGCCTGCGCGATCGCCGGACATGGCGTCTCGTAAGGGAAGTAGTAGCAGCCAGAGGTGAGCGCCGTCGTCGTTATCAGTGCCAGAAGTACCCCGGACTTGCGCATACTTCAGGGTAGGACGGGCGGGTGGACGCCCGCACTGCTACCAGGAAACTGACGCAAACATCGTTATGGCCAGCACTCCGAAGGTCACCAGAATGAGACCTGTGGCCATCCGGCCCTTGGCAACAACGAAGACCGGCAGCGTGGATTCGGACGGGTTGGCCGGGTTATAGACCACGGGAATGGTGGTGCCGATGATCGCCTGGTCCGGGCTGTAGATGTCGGACTGGCCCAGCCACCGCTGGCCGTGCGAGTCCGCGAACTCGTACGACGGCGCGAACCGGTTCCGGCCGTGGCTGGCCGGACCGTCTGCCCCGTGAAGGTTCCCCGTGACGGTGGCGGACGTGTGGGTCCAGCCTGCCATGGAACGTTGCCGGCTGAAGGACGCGGCCAGCGACAGGCCAGCGAGGATCAGGCCCAGGACAAGGAAGAGTCCGGGCAGGACCACAAAGAGCAGCTTCAGGGCATCCATGGGTCAGCCCAGCGGGAAGTTGCCGGCAACCCAGAACGCCAGCAAGAAAAACAGGCCGAAGGTCGGCACGATGCACCCGAGCATCACCTTGGATTCGGACGAGACCTGGAAGGACTGGTTAGGGTTCACGGGGTTGTAGGCAACCTCCACCACTGTTCCGGGGACCTGCTGGTTGCGGTAGGAAACCTCCGATTCCCCGGCGTATAGGGTGCCGTTGGGATCAGCGAACTGGTACGTGGGATAGAAGCGGCGGTTTCTGGTACCCCCGCCTCCGCCGTTGGTCCAGCCCCCGACGTTGCCGGTGACCGTTGCCTGTGCTTTGGGCCAGCCGGCGATCAGTTTCTCGTGGCGCTTGGTTTTCCGCAGCGTCTGGAAGAGCGCTGTAGTGGCACCCGCCACAAACAGCGCCCAGATGATGTACAGCACGATTCTCATTGGTTTCCCCCGGTCTGAGTCACCAGAAAGTATGCCATCCGGGCGGCGGCTGCCCTAAAGACGCCTCAGGCCGGCAGCCGGTAGCCGCCCTGGTGCAGCTCGGCGAGGCCGTCGCTGAGGAGCCCTGCCAGCGCCCGTTCCAGCTGTTCCGGCGCGGAGTTGAGCCTGTGCAGGGCGGCCAGCGGCACGCCGATTCCGTCGGGCGCGAAACCGAGGTCCGCGGGTTCCTGCGTGAACATCTCCGGCGGGACCGGCGTGTCAGCCACGCGCAGCACCGCCATCACGGCTCCGCGGACCTGGCGGTCCGTGCCGTGCCACGCCTGCCCCTTCGGAACGTACGACGGCGGCGGCTCGCCTGCCGCGAGCCAGGCACAGGAATCCCGCACGGGACAGGCGGCGCATTTCGGCGCCCGAGCCGTGCACACCAGCGCCCCCAGTTCCATCACCGCAGCGTTCCAGCGCACGGACGTAACGTCGTCGTCCGGCAGCAGTTCCGCCGCGAGCCGCATCTCCGCGGACGTCAGGGAAGGGGAGGGAAGCGCGACGCCCGAGATAAGCCGCGCATGGAC
>JBKKDH010000404.1:0-4579 GCA_046708445.1 Arthrobacter sp. | reverse complement strand
AGATTTACTCCACCGTGATCGCGAAGGAACGCCGCGGCGAATACCTCGGCGACACCGTCCAGGTCATCCCGCACATCACGGACGAGATCAAGCGCCGGATGCGCCTGCCCGCCGAGGGTAAGAACGCTCCGGACGTCATCATCACCGAGATCGGCGGAACCGTCGGCGACATCGAGTCCCAGCCGTTCCTCGAATCGGCCCGCCAAGTCCGCCAGGACGTCGGCCGCGGCAACGTCTTCTTCCTGCACGTCTCCCTGGTCCCGTACATCGGACCGTCCCAGGAGCTGAAAACCAAGCCGACGCAGCACTCCGTGGCGGCCCTGCGTTCCATCGGCATCCAGCCGGAAGCCATCGTGATCCGCTCGGACCGCGAAGTACCCGACGCCATGCGCGAGAAGATCGGCCGCATGTGCGACGTCGACATCGACGCGGTGGTGAACGCCGCCGACGCACCCAGCATCTACGACATCCCCAAGACCCTGCACTCACAGGGCCTGGACTCCTACATCGTGCGTGCCCTGGACCTGCCGTTCAAGGACGTTGACTGGACCAGCTGGGACAAGCTGCTCGAGGCCGTCCACAACCCCAAGCACGAGGTTGAGATCGCACTGGTGGGCAAGTACATCGACCTGCCCGACGCCTACCTCTCCGTTACCGAGGCCCTCCGGGCCGGCGGCTTCGCCAACGACACCAAGGTCAAGATCCGCTGGGTGCCGTCGGACGAATGCGAAACCCACGAGGGAGCAGTTGCCTCCCTGGACGGTGTGGACGCCATCTGCGTCCCCGGCGGCTTCGGCATCCGCGGCCTCGAAGGCAAGCTCGGGGCGCGCAAGTTCGCCCGGGAAACCAGGCTGCCGGTCCTGGGCCTCTGCCTTGGCCTGCAGTGCATGGTGATCGAATACGCCCGGAACGTGGTGGGCCTGGAAGGCGCATCCTCGTCCGAGTTCGAACCGGACTCCAAGTACCCGGTCATTGCCACCATGGAGGAGCAGCTGGACATCGTCGAAGGCAAGGGCGACCTCGGCGGCACCATGCGCCTGGGCCTGTACGAGGCCAAGCTCGACGCCGGCTCCGTCATCGCGGAGACCTACGGCACGACCACCGTCAGCGAACGGCACCGCCACCGCTACGAGGTCAACAACAAGTACCGCGGGCAGATCGCCGAGAAGGGCCTGGTGTTCTCCGGAACGTCACCGGACGGCAAGCTCGTGGAATACGTTGAGCTCCCCCGCGAGGTGCACCCGTACTACGTGGCCACCCAGGCCCACCCCGAGCTCAGCTCCCGGCCCACCCGGCCGCACCCGCTGTTCGCCGGGCTGGTCAAGGCTGCCCTGGACCACCAGGCCGGCAACGACCTCCTGGACGCAGGCCTGCCCGCCGAAGCTGCCCCGGCTGTCCCGGAGGCCTCAGCTTCCGCGAACGGTGCGCCGGCGGCCAAGCAGGCACGCACGGTAGCCGCAAAGTAAAACCGAATACGTAAAGGACGGCGCGATGCCCGGTACACCTGAAACCCCCCAAGTTGCACGGAAGGTTTCGGACGCACCGAGCCCGCGCCGTCTTTTGTCCACCGAGAAGGTCTACGAAGGCCGGATCTGGGACGTGGTCAGCGACAGCTTCCAGCTGAGCGACTCCGGCGATGCCCTCACCCGCGACTACATCGACCATCCCGGCGCGGTGGCGGTACTGCCCATGAACGACGAGGGCGAGATCCTGCTCCTGAAGCAGTACCGGCACCCCGTAGGCATGGATCTTTGGGAGATTCCGGCCGGGTTGCTGGACGTCGAAGGGGAAGAATTCGTCGTCGGCGCCGCCCGCGAGCTTGCTGAAGAAGCGGACCTGGCCGCAGGCACCTGGAATGTGCTCGCGGATTTCTTCAATTCGCCAGGTTCCTCCAGCGAGGCCATCAGGATCTACCTTGCCCGGGACCTCACGGAAGTGCCGCACCACGAGCGCCACGAGCGGACGGATGAGGAAGCGGAGATTGAGTTCCATTGGATAGCCCTCGACGACGCCGTGGCCGCAGTCCTGGAAGGGCAACTGCACAACCCGTCCGCCGTCGTCGGGATCCTTGCAGCGGCAGCGGCGCGCGCTGACGGCTTTGCCCGGCTCCGTCCCGCCGATGCACCTTGGCCTGCCCACCCCAGCCAGCGTTGATGACGGCGAGTACCTCGGCGGAAGCACCCGCACCGCCTGCCGCGGAACAGCCGGCGCAGCCGGTCCGGCCCCGGACGGCCATCGACCACGCCATCAGCGAGTACCTGCAACATATGAGGGTTGAACGGGGCCTGGCACTGAACACCCTTGCCGCCTACCGCCGCGACCTGACGCGCTACGCAGGCTACCTCGCCGGCGCTGGGTGCGGACAGCCCGGCCAGATCACCCGGCACCACGTCACCGGATTCGTCCAGGCCCTGGCGGACGGTTCCGACGGCGGCACGGCCCTCGGCGTGAGGTCGGCGGCGAGGACGGTGGTCGCCGTCCGCGGCCTGCACAAATTCTGGGCCCTCGAAGGGCTCACGACGACGGACCCGGCCAGCGATGTCCACCCACCGATGCCGGGCAAGAGGCTGCCCAAAGCCATCAGCGTGGACGAGGTCACCCGGATCCTTGAAGCCGCCGGCGGCGACACCGCCACGGGGCTTAGGGACCGGGCCCTGCTCGAATTCCTCTATTCCACCGGGGCCAGGATCAGCGAGGCCGTCGGCCTGGACGTAGACGACATTTCACTGCAAGAGGCGGCGGCCGGCCCCGCCATCGTGCGGCTGTTCGGCAAGGGCTCCAAGGAGCGGCTGGTGCCGCTGGGCTCCTACGGCGCCCGGGCCCTGGACGCCTATCTGGTGCGTGGTCGGCCGCTGCTGGCCGCCAAGGGCAAGGGGACGCCCGCACTGTTCCTGAATGCCAGGGGCGGACGAATCAGCCGCCAAAGCGCGTGGACCATCCTCAAGGCCGCGGCAGAAAAAGCCAACATCACCAGGGACGTCTCACCGCACACGCTGCGGCATTCATTCGCCACCCACCTCCTGGAAGGCGGCGCGGACGTCCGGGTGGTCCAGGAACTGCTGGGACATGCCTCCGTGACAACCACGCAGGTCTACACCCTGGTCACCGCGGATACCCTCCGCGAAATCTACGCCGCGGCGCACCCGCGGGCCCTGGGCTAGGACATGGAGCCGGCCGCCGTCGCACTCTGCTTCCTGCTGCGCGATACCCCGGAAGGCGCCGAGGTCATGCTGGGCGTCAAAAAGACCGGGTTTGGTTCCGGGAAAGTGGTGGGTCCCGGCGGGCATGTGGAAGCCGGGGAGACTGACGCCGTAGCAGCCTGCCGCGAGATCCACGAGGAGGCCGGGATTACTGTCCGGCCCGAAGACCTGACGGACGCCGGCGTTGTGCAGTTTGTCTTTCCCGCCAGGCCCGAATGGAACATGTCAGCGCGCATGTTCACGGCCCGCCGTTGGGACGGCGAGCCCCGCGAAAGCGACGAGATCGCGCCAGCATGGTTCAGCACACGGGCACTGCCGGTGGAGCGGATGTGGCAGGACGCCGACCATTGGCTGCCGGTAGTGCTGGAAGGCCGCAAGGTGAACATTGTGGTGACCCTGGACACGGACAATGAAACAGTGGCCTCGTCAGAGAGCTTGTTGCCGTAGGCGAGTGTAACCGTTCCGTCCCAGCCGGAAACTATACGGTTAGCCTGCAAGTCCAGGACACTACACCACCAGGGGGGATCGTGCTTTCACAGCGCGAGCTGGCGTTCATCGCCTTATACAAGGACAGCTATCCGAGGATCCACAAATACGTCCTTCGGAGAGTCGACGACACGGAGCTGGCCCAGGAACTCGCGTCGGATGTCTTCCGCATTGCCTGGGAGAAATGGGACGGTGCCGCCGGCACGGAGATCCCCTGGCTCTTTGCCGTCGCCCGGAACCTTATCGGCAATGCCTACCGCGGCCGTGACCGGCAGAAAGCATTGACGGAAAAGATCACTGCCTCCGCAGCCGGGGCCCCGGGGGACCAGGGCGAGAACGCAGCTGTTGAGAATGCGTTGGCCGTCCTCCGGGACAAGGACAGGGACATCCTCCAGTTGGCGTACTGGGACGACCTGACCATCGCCGAAATAGCCCAGGTCCTGGACTGTTCACAATCCGCCGCCAAGGTGCGGCTGCACCGGGCGAGGGAAGCCTTCCGGAGGCTCCTGCCGGCAACTTGCGAATCGCTCGAACAGAAAGTCGGTGCGTAGCCATGGATCCGATCAGAAACCTTGTTTCGGGGGCTGACCCCATCCGTCACGATCCCGCCGTTCCCGACGGCGAGGAGGCCCTGCGCGGCATGCTCGCCGGCGCCGAGGGGTACACCGACCGCGTTTCACCGGACATCCCCACCCTTGCCGAACGGAGGCAACGGCGCGCCAGGTTGGCCGGGCTCCTGGCAATCGCGGCGGCCGCCGTGACGGCAGGCGTCCTGGTCACCGTGAACCTGGGCCCGCTCACGGCCGCCCCGGCGCCGGCGACCACAGTCACGCCGACCGGGAGCCCCAGCCCTGCCACGCCGGCACCAACGCCGGCTGCAACAGGAACCGCTG
>JBKKDH010000403.1:0-6790 GCA_046708445.1 Arthrobacter sp. | reverse complement strand
ACGTTGTAAAGGTCAAGGGTTTCCTGATTGTTTCTGGGAGTTTTTGATATCTGGTGTGTTGTCGTGGGTAGGACCCGCCCATGCCGGGGGCCCGCTATGACGCAGTCGACGTCATCCAACTTGGCATCGCTATTGATAATGACTATCGTTAGCGTCATGACAAAAGCTCACTCACATAACGGCCTCCTGCGCTCTTATCCGCAGGCGTTGCCGGCAGTTCTCGCGGTCTCGGCGTTGCTCCTCACGGCGTGCGGGGCTGCGCCGGACACTGGCTCCGGAACGTCGCCCGGCGCAAGCGCCGACTCGGCAGGGACTGCCTCCTCCAGCGCGGGACAGCCCAAGGAAAGCCAGGCACCCTCTCCCCGGCTGGTAATGACCCACGACGCCGGCGTTACGGTTCTTGACGCGAAGACGCTAAAGCCTGTGGGGGATACGCCCCTGGAGGGATTCAACCGCCTCAGCCCGGCCGGCGACGGCCGCCACATCCTCGTAGCCACCGGCGACTCATTCCGGATCTTCGACGCCGGCGTATGGACGGAGGAGCACGGAGACCATGGGCATTCCTATGTGGCAGCACCGCAGCTGACGGACAGGGCGTTCGGCGCAGATAAATCCGGGCATGTGGTGCGCCATGCCGGTAAGACCGTGCTGTTCAGTGACGGTTCCGGCAAGGTGGAGATTTTCAACCCCGCCGAACTGACCGATGCGCTCGGGACCGGCCTCCCGCGGAGCAGTACCTACACCACGCCGGAAGCCCACCACGGTGTCGCGGTTGCGCTCGAAGATGGCAGGCTTCTGGTCACCCTGGGCAACGAGGAGAGCCGCACCGGCCTGGCCCTGCTGAGTGAACCCGATGGGGCCCAGAGCCAAGAGCGACGCGAGCTTCTCCGTAACGAGGAGTGCCCGGGAGTCCATGGCGAGGCTGTGGCGGGCGAGGAATCCGTGGTGGTTGGTTGCGAAAACGGCATGCTGATCTACAAGGATGGTGCCATCACCAAGGTTGCCAGCCCGGATCCTTATGGTCGGATGGGCAATCAGGCCGGAAGCCCCGCCTCGCCGGTCATCCTCGGCGACTACAAGGTGGACCGGGATGCTGACCTGGAGCGGCCCACGCGCATCTCGCTGGTCAATACGGATACGGGCCAGTTGCAGCTGGTGGATCTTGGCACCAGCTACTCCTTCCGTTCGCTGGGGCGCGGGCCGGCCGGTGAGGCCCTCGTTCTCGGGACGGACGGGGCGCTGCATGTCATTGATCCGCTGACGGGGAACGTGACCCAATCGATTCCCGTAGTTGGCGCCTGGGAGGAACCTGAGGTGTGGCAGGAACCGCGCCCCACCCTGTTCGTCCAGGGTTCAACGGCCTATGTCACGGAGCCGGCGGCCTCGAAGATCCATGCCGTGGATCTCAAATCCGGCCAGGTGGCCAGGAGTGCTGACCTGGATCATGTCCCCAATGAGCTGACGGGCGTCACCGGCTGACGGCCTGCCCGCAGGCGGATCGCGGTAACAAACAACGACGGCGGCGGGGCTCCCGGGTGCCCCACCGCCGTCGTTCGCTGAAGTTGTGAGCCGCTAGGCCAGCACGGCCAGCCTGGAGTTCGCGCGGCCGAACAGGGCCCGGTCCACCGAGATGCGGCCGGCGCCGGTGAGCGCCATCGCCAGGGCCGCCGCTGCCAGAAGCAGTACCAGCTCGTAGCCGCCGGTTGCCGCGAAGACGCCGGCAGAGGCGTGCACCAGGAACAGTGCACCCAGCATGTCAAGGGTCAGCAGGAGGGCGACAATCCGGGTCAGGACACCCAGAATGAGCGCAATGCCGCCGCCAAGTTCCAGGACTGCAACGGCGGGAGCGGCGATTTCGGCAGCAGGAACACCCATTTTCGCGAAGGAAGCCTGGGTGCCGGCGATGGTCCACTCGTTGAACTTCTGCCAGCCGTGGGCGGCGAAGAGGAAGCCGAGGGTGACGCGCAAAATCGTAACTGCCGTAGTGGTAAGCGAGGTCTTGTTCATGTCCCGAGTCTTCCAAACCTATACTTGAAGTGTCAACTAATTATGTCCTTGTGTGTTAATTGTCATGGCCTCCTCCGCACCACGTTGACGCGCCTTGCCTTGGCAGCCAGCATGATGTCGGGGCGCCCCGATAGGCTGGCAACCGTGCCACACCAATCCGCCCCTGCTGCCGCAAAGACCCCCGCCGGCCACTCCCGGGAAATCCTGCGGCTCGCCGTTCCCGCCTTCGGTGCCCTGATTGCTGAACCGCTGTTCCTGCTGGCAGATTCCGCGATCGTGGGCCACCTTGGCGTCGCTCAGCTGGCCGGGGTCGGCCTTGCATCCGCCGTGCTGCACACCGCCGTCGGCCTCATGGTCTTCCTCGCGTACTCCACCACTCCGGCCGTGGCACGGGCGATGGGTGACGGCCAGCTCGGCAGGGCCCTCGCGGCAGGACGGGACGGTGTGTGGCTCGCGCTGCTGCTGGGAATCCTGCTGGCCGCGGCGGGCTTCGTGGCCGCCGATCCGCTCGTGGGCCTCATGGGCGCGGCCGGCGAAGTCAGGGTCTTCGCGGCCGACTACCTTCGCTGGTCCATGCCTGGGCTGGTGGCCATGCTGCTCATTTTCGCCGGCACGGGTGTCCTCCGCGGGCTCCAGGACACGCGTACGCCCCTGGTGGTCGCCATGGCCGGCTTTGCCCTGAACATCGTCCTGAACCTGTGGCTGGTCTACGGCCTGGGCTGGTCGGTCACGGGCTCGGCTGTTGGCACCAGCATCGCGCAATGGGCCATGGCTGCCGTCTACCTGGTGATGGTCCAGCGCAACGCATCCCGGCACGGCGTCAGCCTGCTTCCCGACTGGCGCGGCATCCGCGCCATGACTCGGATCGGATCCTGGCTGATGCTGCGCACCCTCAGCCTGCGCATCGCCATCCTGGCCACGGTGCTGGTGGTTACAGCCCAAGGCCCCGTGAACCTGGCAGCGCACCAGCTCGCCATGACGATCTTCTCGTTCCTCGCCTTCGCCCTGGATGCCCTGGCCATCGCCGCACAGGCCCTCATCGGCAAGGAGTTGGGAGCATCCAACGCCGCCAAGGCGCGCCTGCTGACCAGAACCATGGTCAGGTGGGGCATCGGCTTTGGTGCCGTCACCGGGTTCCTGCTTGCCGCCGTGGCCCCTTGGGTGGGGGTGCTGTTCACGTCCGACGCCGGCGTCCACTCCGTGCTGACCGTCGCCTTGTGGGTGCTCGCCGCGGGGCAACCCATCGCCGGCTACGTGTTCGTCCTCGATGGGGTGCTGATCGGCGCCGGCGACGCAAAGTACCTGGCGCTTGCCGGCGTCGTCAACCTTGCCGTCTACGTTCCGCTGCTCCTGGCGGTCGCGGTCTCGGGCGCCTCCGGGCTGGCCGGGCTGGGGTGGCTGTGGGCAGCCTTCGCGCTGGGGTATATGGCGGCCCGTGCCGTGACACTCGGCGTCCGCGCCCGGTCTGACCGGTGGATGGTGCTCGGTGCGCAGTAGCATCCGCGCCCACTAAACTGGACCGGTGACCCGCCCTTTGACGCCCGCAGCCGCCACCCCCGGTACCGCCCCCCAGGAAGACCTGTGGAAGCCGGTCCTGCTGCGCGCGATTGCCGCGCTGGTGTTCGGGGCCGTCACGATCTTCTGGGCCACGCCGTCAGTTGAGGTCATGGCCTGGGCGGGCGGAATCTACGCGCTGGCCACTGGTGCCTTGGTTCTCTGGGGCACCCCCAAAGCAGGTTTCACGCGGGACGGTACGCCCGGGAAGCTGCTGTCAGCCGCAGGATTGATCCTCGCAGTCAGCGGCGTGGCGCTGCTGCTGCTCCGCGGCGACCTGCCCTTCGGCGTGATCGCAGCGCTGGGCCTGGGCCTCGCAGGCGCGATCGAGCTGGTGTGCGGACTGCGGAACCGCGGCGGCCATGTCCTGGCCCGGGACTGGATAGCTTCCGGAGTCATCGGCCTTGGAACGGCCGCGGCGCTCCCGTTCTTCATCAGCCTCGGTGCGCACGCCCTGCTGGGCGTTGCCGGGGGCGGCGCCATCGTTGCCGGCGTCCTCTGGGTGCTGTCCGCGTTGACCCTGCGGCATGATGCCCGGGCCGCCGCCGCGAAGCCGTAAACTAGACAGGTACGGTTCTACCCGGCGTAGAAGTTTCGCCGTACAACCCACCGCACATTCGAACCGGGCAGGCCTCCGCGCCGCGCCTGCAGGGGAGGAATCACCTTGGCAGACCAGCAACCAGGAAAACCGCGCAAGATGCGGACCTCGGTGAAGGGGCCGCTGATGTTTTCCGCGTTCTGGGCCGTCCTCGCCTTTTTTGCAGTCCTCATTTTCGCGTCCGGCGGCAGCTCACGGGCTCCGCGGTTCGACCTGGCCTTCACCGGGGCAGGCATCGCGTTCATTGTCACGCTGGTCGTCGCCGCAATGCTCGCGATGAGCTACAAGGACAATGCCGAGCACCTCGGCAAAGGATCCGGCGTCAACCTGAGTTCGGCCCGCAAGCCTTCCCATGGCTTCGGTGGCACGTCTCCGCAGTCCGGCCAGGAAGGCTCCCAGCCTGGTTCCGCCGAGCCGGGCAGCCCCGACGCCGACGGGCCGGCCGGGCGCTGAGCCACTCTCGCCGGGGCCGGTCCGCTTTAGCTGGCCTTTGCCTGACGGGCCCGGTAGGCCGCTACATGTGCCCGGTTGGCACAGTTGCCGGTGTCGCAGTATCGCTTGGACCGGTTGCGGGTGAGGTCCAGGACCACCGCATCGCAGTCATCCCCTTCGCACACCAGCATGCGGTCCATCTCCTTGCTTCGGATCACGTCCACCAGGGCCATGGCTGCTTCGGTGCCCATCCTGTCCGCCAGCGGCGCCTCTCGTGTGGTGGCATGCAGGTGCCAGTCCCACTGATCATGCTTCATCAGCTGGGGAAGGGCGTTGGCCTCGCGCAGCAGGCGGTTCACGGATTCCACCGCCGAATCCTCGTTTGAGGACCAAACTCTGGCTAGCTCGCCGCGAAGCCTGTGGATGCTGGCCAGTTCCGCCGCGTCGCGTGCCCGGGATCCGCTGAAACCTTCGGCCTCAAGGAAGCGGTCCAGGTCCGCCACGGTCGCCAGGGTTTCCCGGCCGTTGGCGGCGCTGTTGATCAGGTTCGCCACGGTGCGGAGCGCCACCTCGGTGTCAGGGGCAAAAACCATCTTGACTCCTTACAGGGCCCGGCGTAGTGTCATGAGCATTACCCCACTTTACTCCTGACAGGAGGCGACGATGACTGCCGCCACCAACCCCTTAAGCATCTCCGCAGCAGGCCGTGGCTTTTTGGCCTCCGGCCTGGGGGTCGCACTCTTCTCATCCGCCGTCTTCGGACTCTCCGGATCCTTCGCCAAGGCGCTGCTCGAAACTGGCTGGACTCCGGGCGCCGCAGTGACCGCGCGCCTCACCGGCGCGGCTCTGATCCTGGCGATTCCAGCCATCCCGGCGCTGCGCGGCCGATGGCACCAGGTGCGCGACAACTGGGTCACCATCGTCCTATTCGGCCTCATCGGCGTGGCCGCGTGCCAGCTGTTCTACTTCAACGCTGTTGCCCGGCTTTCGGTAGGGGTTGCGCTCCTGCTGGAGTACCTGGCGCCCGTCATCATCGTGCTGTGGCTCTGGGCCGCCAGCCGGCGGCGGCCACGGGCGCTGACCTTCGGCGGTACCCTGTTGTCCCTTGCCGGCCTGGTGCTGGTCCTTGACCTCACCGGTGCGGTCAAGATCGACGTCATCGGTGTGTTCTGGGGAATTGCGGCAGCGGTGTGCCTGGCCATGTATTTCTTCATCACCGCCAAGGAGAATGATTCCTTGCCGCCCATTGTCCTGGCGTCCGGCGGCCTCATGGTGGGGGCAGCCGTGATGTGGCTCGCCGCCGCAACCGGCTTGCTGCCCATGGCCTTCAGTACGGCGGACACGAGGCTTGGCCCGTGGATTACACCCTGGTGGGTCTCGCTGGGCGGACTTATTGTCCTGGCAACAGTCCTGGCGTACGTGTCAGGCATCATGGCCTCCCGTGCCCTTGGCTCAAAGGTGGCATCCTTCGTTGCACTGACCGAGGTGCTGTTTGCGGTGGTATGGGCATGGCTGCTGCTGGGCGAGCTGCCCGGCACCATCCAGCTCCTGGGCGGGGCGCTCATTGTTGGCGGCGTCATCCTGGTCAGGCTCGATGAACTGCGGGGCCAGGCCAAGGCCGCCACCCAGGTGGTGGATGACGGAGCACCCAGGCGAAGGGCGCCCTCACCGCTGGAGCACCCGAACGACGTCGAACCCGTCCCCTGACTGCTGGTCCGCCTCCAACTGCGCTGACAGCTGCGGAAACGCCAACGGGCCCGGACACTGTGTTGTGTCCGGGCCCGTTGGTAATGCTGACGTGCCTAGTGTGAAGCGTCCGACTGCTCCTGGGCGTTCCGCGTGGCCTTCTGGCTGGCTTCCTTCAGGGATTCAGCGACCCGGGTCAGCTGGGTCATGTGCTCACCGGACCACTGCTGCTTGAAGGCATCCGCGTCCGGGCCCATCCACTGCGTGGAGTTCAGCAGGTTGTTCAGGTTATTCTTCTGCTGCTCAATCTCATTGGCACCATGCTGCAACTTGGTGCCAAGAGTCTTGAGCTGTTCTACATCTGCGCCCCATACAGCCATGAGTAATCTCCTTAGTCTTGGATCCGATCCAGGTCGGCATCCCCAGCGGCCCCCGGCTCATCCGGAAGATCCATTACCTAGAACCTATCCCGGCCCCAAAACACTGTCGATGGGGACCGCTGCCCATGCACCA
>JBKKDH010000402.1:0-6455 GCA_046708445.1 Arthrobacter sp. | reverse complement strand
GTGGTGTTGGTCACGGGTGCGGTGTTGTATCCGGGGTTTAAGACCACTGAGGTGGAGTTGAACGACGGCGGTGTGTGGGTGGTGTCGAAGTCGAAGAATGCTGTGGGGCGGTTGAATTATCCGTCGCGGGTTCTTGATGGTGCGGTGACTCCGGCGAGTACGACGTTTGATATTTTGCAGCATGCCGGGGATGTGTTTGTGGATGATGAGACGGGTTCGACGCTGAACCAGGTTTCTCCTGCGAACATGCGACTGGGCGGGGATAAGCAGTTGCCGGGTTCGGCTGATGTGAGCTTCGGTGCCACGGTCATCTCAGTCACGGACGCAGCGAAGGGCAAGGTCTGGGCTCTCTCGCCGTCCACTGTCAACGGCTTCGACGCGGAGTCCACAGAACCGGTGCTGGCCGCTTCACAGGGCACAGCCTCCGCCGTCGGCGCTGATGACCGTATTTACTCCGCGGATCCGAAGTCCGGCGCCGTCACTGTCACAACAGTGGATGCGAACGGTGAGGTGACGTCGTCGGAGTCCAGTACCTGGGGTGAGTTGAAGGGCTCCGGTGATTTGCAGATCACTGTGGTGGGGGACAAGCCGGTGGTGTTGGATGCTGCGGCGGGGAAGCTGTTCCTGCCGGGCGGGAAGCGGCTGCAGTTGGAGAACGCGCGGGATGCGAAGTTGCAGCAGGGCGGTCCGGGCAGTGATGTTGTGGCGATTTCGACGCAGAAGGCGTTGTTGAAGCAGCCGTTGGATGGTTCCACGGCGAAGACGGTGGCCTTTGATGGTGAGGGTGTGCCGGCGGCGCCGGTGCAGTTGGGCGGTTGTGTGCATGCGGCGTGGTCGGGTGCGAACAAGTACGTGCGGGACTGTACGAATGACGCTGATGACAAGAACGTGGACGTGCCCAAGGCGAGTGCGTCGCCGTCGTATGTTTTCCGGGTGAATCGGGGCCTGGTGGTCCTGAACGATGTGAACTCCGGGAATGTGTGGCTGGTGAACCAGAACATGCAGCTCGTGAACAACTGGGACGACGTCATCCCGCCACAACAGACATCCGACGACGCCGACAAGGACTCCGCAGACGAAGTCCAGCAGACAGTCCTCCCCGACCGGACCAAACCCAACAGCGCGCCGGTCGCCAAGCCGGATACCTTCGGGATACGCGCGGGAAGGACCGCGATCCTCCCCGTGCTGGACAATGACACCGACCCTGACGGCGACATCCTCACCGTCCGTGCCCCGGATCCGATCAAATCCGGGCTCCTCGCCCCGATCTACGGCTCCACCGGCTTCCAGGTCAGCGTCCCGGCAGACAAGACCGGCTCTGAGACCTTCAAATACACCGTCGATGACGGCCGCGGCCTCACCGCCTCGTCCGACATCACCCTCAATATCGTCCCACCGGGGGAGAACTCCGCCCCGCGTCAGAAGCCGAACCGGAACACCACCCTCGTGGTGCAGGCCGGCAAAATCGTCAGCCAGAATATCCTCACCGACTGGACCGACCCCGACGGCGACGACCTCTATGTAGTCAGTGCCACCGGAAGCGATCCCCGCGACCAGGTCAAAGCCCGGCCCGACGGACTGCTCACCTTCCAGGACGCCGGAACAGAGCCCGGCCGCAAAGTGGTCACCCTGACCGTGTCCGACGGCCAGTCGACTGCCGAAGGCAAAGTCACGGTGGACGTGCGCGCGCCGGGTGCGTTGCCGCCCATCGCCAACGCAGACCACGTCGTCGCCGTCGCCGGTGTGGACACTGTCATCGCACCGCTGAAGAACGACTCCGATCCCCAGGGAGGTGCCCTTCGCCTCGCCCAGATCACACCGGACGGCAACTCCACAGCCACCATGGGTGCGGACCAGCAGACCTTCACCTTCAACTCCACGGCCCAGGGCGCACACTACGTGTCTTACCTCGTGACCAACGGTCCGGCCAGTGCCCAGCAGCTGGTTCGCGTGGACGTGGTTTCCGGCGACGGCGATGGCGCCCCCGTCGCCGTGCGGGACACGGCCCTGCTGCCCAGCGGCGGCAGCGTTCTGGTGGATGTCCTTGGCAACGACTCAGACCCCTCCGGCGGCGTGCTGGTGGTCCAGTCCGTCACGGCGGCCGACGGCCTGCCGGTCAGCGTCTCGGTGCTGGATCATTCCGTTGTCCGGATCACCGATATTCGGGCGCAGGGCCAGCTCAACGTCAAATACACGATTTCCAACGGCAAGTCCTCCGCCAGCGGGGACATCGCGGTCCTGGTAGTGCCCGCGCCGGCCAAGCTCCAGGCCCCCCAGGCCAAACCGGACGAAGTGTCAGTCCGGGTGGGCGACGTCGTCACCATTCCCGTCCTGGGGAACGACACCGACCCCAACGGCGGCAAGCTCACGCTTGAGCCGGAGCTGGCCCAAAAGCCGGACGACGCCGACGGCCGCATCTTCCGCGCCGGCAACACGCTGCGGTTTATCGCCGGGGACGTGCCCAAGACGGTCTACGCGATCTACAAGGTCACCAACGAATCCGGACAGTCGGACTCCCAACAGGTCACCATCCGCGTCCGCGCCCGCGATGACGAACGCAACACCCGCCCCGAGCCCAAAAACCTCACGGCGCGCGTGGTGTCAGGGATGGTGGTGCGGATCCCCGTGCCCCTGGACGGCATTGACTCCGACGGCGACTCCGTGCAGCTGATCGGGGTGGACAAGGCGCCCGCGATGGGAACGGCTGTAGTCAAGGACGGATACCTTGAGTTCACGGCCATCGGAACGGCCGCCGGGACCGACACGTTCACCTACCGCGTCCGGGACCGGATAGGCGCCGAGAACACCGGCACGGTGATTGTCGGGGTTGCCCCGCCTGAGCCCAACAACCAGAAACCCATCGCCATCGACGACTCCGTGGAGGTGCGGCCCGGACGCAAGATCGCCGTGGACGCCCTCAGTAACGACTCAGACCCGGACGGTGACCCGATCGGGTTGGTCGCGAACGCCTTTGAGGCCCGTCCCGAGCTCCGCGTCGAAACGGCCGACGGCGGCAGGGTACTGCTGACCGCGCCGGGCGCCGCCGGCAACGAGAGCGTCGGCTACAAGATCCAGGACGACAAGAAGGCCCAGGGCAGTGCCGTCATCAGGGTCAGGGTGAGCCCCGACGCCACGCTCAAAGCCCCCACCGCCAAGGACGACGTCATCACGCCCGCCGAGACGCTGGGCAAATCCGCCGTCGACGTTCCCGTCCTGAAAAACGACTCCGACCCCGACGGCGTTGCCTCCGAACTCAAGATCACGCTGCCGGACGGCAACCCGAACGCCCGGGTCGGCGGCGACGGCAACGTGGTGGTCAGCCTGGCACCGGCGGACCAGTTGGTCCCGTACACCGTCACCGACGTCGACGGCCAACATGCTACGGCTGTCATCTGGGTGCCCGGGCAGGGTGAAGAGCACCCCACCCTGGCCCGCGCCGACGTCGTGGAAGTGATGGCCGGCAAGGAAATCACCCTTGACCTGAACGAGTACGTCCGGGTCCGGGGCGGCCGTGCCCCGCAGATCACCCAGGCGGACAGGGTCCGGGTGCAGGGCGCCGACACCCAGAATGTCATCGGTGGTAATGCCAGGACGCTGCGCTACGCCGCCCTCAAGGACTACGTCGGTCCCGGCTCCCTCACCTTCGAAGTGACGGACGGCTCCGGTCCGGAAGATCCGCAGGGCCTGAAATCCACGCTGACCATCATCACCAAGGTCATTCCGGACCCGAACGCCAACCACGAGCCCACCTTTAGCGGAAGCGACCTTGACGTGCCGAAGGCCGAAACAGCCAGCCTGGACCTGGGCAATTTGGCCAGGGACGTGGACGCCGGGGACCAGGAAAAACTCACATTCGAGCTGGACGGGACCACACCCGAAGGGTTCACGGCCGCCATTGATGGGCAGACGCTCAACGTCCGCTCCGAGGCCGGGATGGCCGCGGGCCGCAAGGGAACCATCCCGCTGAAAGTCACAGATGGCCGCTCCGGAGCGGTCAAGGCATCGGTGACGGCCACCGTCGTCGCATCTAACCGGCCTCCTGCCACCGCCAACGAGGACGTCGTCGACAAAGCCAACGCCGGCCGGCCCGAGACCATCAACGTCCTCGCCAACGACTTCAATCCATTCAGCGACACCCCGCTCAAGATTGTCTCAGTCGCCGTGGAAACCGGGTCCGCTGCCGGCCAACCCCTCATCAGCGGGGATTCCGTCACGGTGACGCCGGCTGAAGGATCCAAGGGCGTCATGGTGCTTCGCTATACGGTCTCGGACAAAACCGAGGATCCGTCGCGCCAGGTGAACGGACGGGTCCGCATCACTGTCCGGGACAAACCGGATGCCCCTTCGGCCCCCACAGCAACCGACGTACGCAGCCGGACGGCAGTGCTCAAGTGGGCCCCGCCGTCGGATAACGGAACCACGATCACCGGCTATACGGTCCGTTCCAACAACGGGTTTGAACAGCAGTGCGCCACCACAACGTGCACACTCAGCGGACTGACCAACGACGTGAAGTACGTCTTCAGCGTGACCGCGACCAACGAGGTGGGAGACTCCCCGGCGTCCCCGCAGTCGAACGAAATCCGGCCCGACGAAAAGCCGTCTCCACCGGAAGCGCCCAGCGTCAAGGCGGGCGACAAGAACATGGTCATCAACTGGGCGCCGGCCAGGACCGAGGGGTCAGCCGTCAAAATCTACAACCTCGAGATCTCCCCGCCGCCGGCCAGCGGGATCGCCGTCAAGAACGGCGTGACCGGCCTGATGTACACCTGGCCCGGCCTGACCAACGGAGTCCGCTACAAAGTGCGCGCGCAGGCCGTCAACGAGCTCGGCCCGTCCGACTGGGGCATCTACTCCTCCGAAGACAACCCCGCCGGGGTCCCTGCCGCGCCAGCCGCCCCGACGTCCGCCGTGGCTTCTGCGGTGGGAACCACCAACCAGCTGCGGGTGAACTGGACGGAACCGGATACCAACGGGGACGCGATCAGGAACTACTACGTCACGATGAGCGGAGGCGGCGGAGCGCCGCAGACCCAGACCATCGCGGGTACGGTACGCACGGCCAATTTCACGGCCAACAACTCCGAAGCTGAGTACACGTTCACTGTCCAAGCCGAAAACAAGGCAGGAAAGGGTGCCGTCAGTCCACCATCGGCGCCCCGGCGCGCCACCGGCAAACTCGGCCAGGTCTCAGGCGTTACTGTCGCTGCTGCGGACACCGGAGGGGCAGGGCGGAAGGTGACCATTAATTTCAAGGAATTGACCGCCGCGGAACGCAACGGTTCGTCGGCGGATGAGGTCAGCTACAGCTACAACGCCAGCACCGGAGAGAGCGGTCCGATCACCCGCGGCCAAACGGTTGGCGGCTTCACCAACGGCACCCAGACCACCATCACAGTGATCGCGCACTCCACGGTTGCGCCGAGCTCCAATGCCAGCGCCGGAGCTTCGACCACCCCCTATGGGTCACCCGGGACGCCGTCAGCGGCCGGGCAGAACGGCGCGATGAACCAGAAGTCGCTGACGCTGAGCTGGTCCTCACCGTCCACCACCACCAATGACGTTGTGGCAACCCGGATCAGCATCGACGGCGGCGGCTGGGAGAACGTAGCCGCGTCCGGCAGCAGGGTCATCAACACCGGGGGATTCAGTGAGTCGCATCGCATCGACGTGAAAACCGTCAATTCGCTGGGCACTGAGAGCGGCGTCGTGTCCGCGTCCGCGTCCTCGGGTGCCCAAGGCGAATGGATCACCACCGTCGTCAAGGGCACCGACCTGGTGCGCACCTGCACGTTCGAATACGGCAAGGCCAGCTACCGGCCGAGTCCGTACTTCGACTGCCAGGGTGTCAACAAGGGCGATACCCCTCCGTGGTTTTACGTCAACAGCGGCGAGCGGATCGTGGTCCACTGCTACGTCATGATGAACGACCAGTGGACCAACACACCGGACCAGCCGTTCTACCGGATTGAACCCGGATCCAACCGCAACGTCGGTTATTACATGGTCGCGGGACACTCACAGCTCGGTCAGCCGTACTCCCACGGGATTCCGCGGTGTTGAGCCTGGTGAACGCAGCACGTACAGGGCGAGCGGATGGGCAGCCCTGCCCATCGCAGACCCATAAGGGTTTGGGTAGGCTAGCGCGGGGAACAGAGAGCCCGGTACCGGGTCTTTGGACAGGCTGGCCTGGGGGCCGCCACAAAATTGAGGGAAAAGTAACGCTGTGACAACTCTGCTGGGGAAGCTTGGGCTGAAAAGGCGCCAGAACAAACTCACGAAACGCAACAAACGGCTGATCACCGGTACGGCCTTTAGTGCTGCGCTGGTGGTGTTGGTCACGGGTGCGGTGTTGTATCCGGGGTTTAAGACCACTGAGGTGGAGTTGAACGACGGCGGTGTGTGGGTGGTGTCGAAGTCGAAGAATGCTGTGGGGCGGTTGAATTATCCGTCGC
>JBKKDH010000401.1:0-3925 GCA_046708445.1 Arthrobacter sp. | reverse complement strand
TCCAGGTCCACGATCACCACGCTCATGGGCGCGATCTGGCCCAGGCCGATGGCGATATTCGTGGCGAGGGTCGTTTTGCCCACGCCGCCTTTGGGGGAGAAGACCCCAATGACCAGGCCCTTTCCGGCGTTTTCGGCGGGAGGGGCGCCGTGGTCCCGGTGCCGGGTCGCAAAGGACTGGCAGGCGCGTTCCAGGAGGACGCGGATTTCGGCGGCATCGGCGTTGGGGCTGAGGATGTCCCGGATTCCTGCGCGCATCGCATGCAAGATGAAGGACGGGTCCGCGTCGCTGACCAGCACCAGGCTGAGTCCGGGAAGCTGGACGTCGAAGACCTTCGCGAAGCGCAGGGCCTCGTCGAGGGGAACGTCCGGTCCGATGACGAGGACCTCCGGCTGTTCCTGGTTCAGGAGCGCAAAAAGCTCCTGCGGGCCGGCTGGAAGGATGTCGGAGGCGATGGTCTGGACGGTGCCGCGGAGGCCGTTGGCCACTGCGTGGCGGAGCCGCTGGTCGAACTCGGCGTTGGGGGAGAGGAGGATGAAGCGGCTCGCTTGTAGACCACTTCCTTGCGTTCGATGCGTGGGCCGTTGTCCTGGGCGTCAAGTGGTTCCTTGGTGAGCCAGAGGCTGCCGTTAATTGACGTGAAGATGATCTTGCCGGCGTCGACGTCGCTGACAGCGACGGTGAGCATGAGTGACCCCTCCGGAAGGGTAGTGTCCGCCGGATCCGTTCCGTCGGCAGGGGCTTCGGCCGGCGCAGCCTGCGGCGCGCGCTGGACGGCGGTGACGAGTACCTTGCGGAGCGTCAGTTGGGCGGTGGCGTCGCCGGCGGCGGGTTTGTAGGCTCCGTTATCGAAGTTGAGCGAGATACCTACGTGGTCGCCCGCATTGATTCGTCCGCCCACGACGCGTTGCGGCTCCAGCTGGAAAGAAACTTCCTGCAGGCCCGCTGGAACCTGGACGCCGCCGTCGGCCTTGACCTCTTCCGGTGCGACGAGCCGTTCGGCGAGGAGCTGCTCACCGGGGACGAGGTTGACCGAGCTGACGGTGCCCGCGGAGTTGTCCAGGGTGGTGAGCGCGGTGTCCGCGACGCCGGCCGCCGGCACCTTCTCGATGACCAGGGAGGCGGCCATCTCGTTGACCGGGGTGCCCGCCGGGATGGCGGTCTTGACGACCAGGACGTCAACGGGCTTGGTGGTGGCCATGGCCCGCTGGTCGGCGCCCTGGGCGTAGAAGATGATGATGAGGGCTCCCACCACCGCCAGCGCAATCGCGGCGGTTCCTGCCACTAGGCGAGACTTCACTTTTCAGCTCCTGGTTGCGTTGTGGGTGTGATGCGTCAAAGGGCGAGGCGGACTACTGTGGCGCCGTAGGCGTCTACCGGTCCAAGCGTGTAACCGTCGGCAAGAGAGACGTACCTGACGAACTTGCCGATGATTCCGCGGCAGTTGCCTTTGCATTCGGTCGCGGTGGTGACTCCGGTCGCCGTCGACTTTTCACTGCGGAATTCGTAGGGAAGGCCGCTGCCTCCGCTGAACTTCCAGCCGGTGACGTCGAATGCGGCAAAAGAAATGAGGCTGTAGACGGCGCCCGCGCCGGTTCCGGTGACTTTGTTGAACACCGGCAGGAGGACAGTGATTTTCCGGCCTGCGGTGATTTCCGCGCCCCAGCGGGTGAGCTCAGTTGCACAGTGTCCGGGGGCGTTGTTGCCGGTATCGCTGCCGCCCTCGCCGACCGTGATGTCGATGGTTCCGCCGCATTGGCCGGCGTCTGGTGCCAGCCAGCCGAAGCCACCCGCAACCGCTGCCCCGGATGGCCCGTAGTTACAATCCGGGTTGGCGTTGTTGCCGTGGTCCTGCAGGAGCTGCATGGAACCATCCACATAGCCCTGGACCTGGCAGATGGAGAAGGCCAAGGGGAAAGCGGTCCGGCCGGCCTTCGGGCTGCCCCACTCAGCTTTTGACTGGGCGGCGACCTCTTTGGTGGGAACGCCGACGATGCTTGCGAAGAATAGGGAAACCGAGTTGTCCACGCCGCCCGTCTCCTTGGCTGACGTCTGAACCATTACTGTCCGTGCCGTTTTGTCCAGGGCCACGGAGTACACGTTGCTCAGCCCGTCCTGGGCGTTCTGGTTGGCGAGGCTCCCGGCCAGGGACGACGTCGTCGAACAGTACTCGCTGGCGGCGTCACGGGCGCATTTCTGGGCCGTGGCGATGGTGGCTGCGTCCGCGCCGCTTTGCAGCTGGGAGCGCTCGGAGTAGATGGCGCCGACGTCGACGGCGATGGCCACGAAGCCGAGGAGGACCACCATGAGGAGGGCCACGATGACTGTGACGCCGCCCTTTTCGGTGGGTTCCGGTGCCGTCAGCCGCCGCACAGCATGACTCCTTTGCCGGTCATTTCAAACGGGCCGGCGATGCCGGTGATCGTGGCGAGGTTGTACTTGATGGTGAGCGTCACCTGGTCGCCCGTCGGGCAGATTGTGGTGCTCAGCGTGACGTCGGAGTTGGGGATTGCGGAGCTGACACTCGCCGCCGCGTTCCTGGCCGCGGTCCTGGCGCCGGCCGGGTCCTTGGCGATGGCCATGACCCGGACGCCGTCGCGGGCTGCATTGGTGAGCGTGATCTGGGCGTTGTAGGCCCGGCCGAATTCGATTGTTCCCAGTACGAGCATCAGCAGGAGGGGGAGCAGGATGGCGAACTCGACGGCGACTGCACCGCGTTCGTGGTTCGGCATTCGCTGCACCTTTCCTTCCGCTGGAAATGGTTCGGTTACGGTCCGGGACACGCTTGTGCGGTGCAGGTACGCCTCCTGCACCGCACATGTGCGTTGTGCGCTTGTGCGTTACGGAGTGGCCGTAGGCGTCGGAGGAGTCACAATGTCCGTGTTGACATCCTCGAAAAGGGTGGTCAACGTGCCGCCAAGGGTACTTACGGCGATGATGATGACGACGGCGATGAGTGCGACCATGATGCCGTATTCGACGGCGGTGGCGCCCTTCTCTTCGTTGCGGAGGCGGATCATGAGGTTGGTGTAGAGAGAAAGCATTTTGAACTCCTGAGCGAGTCGGATGGCTGGCCCTGCACCAGCTCTAAATCGAAGTTAGCAAGCCAATTTGGCCTTCTGGCTGGATCTTGGAACATCCTGCGCAAACGCTTTCCCATCTGCGCGTTTCCTGCGCCGTTGCGTGGGAGATGCTGTGCTGAAGCTTTGAATTCGGACTTTCCGGGCACACAAGCGAACCCCCTCGGTTCTGGGTGCCGAGGGGGTCCGGTTCTTGGGGCGCCGGGTGAGGGCGCGTTGGGGTGCTGCGGCGGCTCGGGAGCTATGGAATTCCGAGAGCCGTTTTGAGAGTTGTTGTCATTCCCACATAGTGAAGGTTCAGGGCCTGGCCGAAGGCCGCGACGCCGAGCACGAGTGCCAGGGCCAGGAACGACAGCAGAATCCCGTACTCTGTGGCCGTTGCGCCCCGTTGGTCCTCAAACGCAGCTTTCAGGCGGGCGACAAGGAGCTGAACGTTGATAGTGAGCTGCAGAAACATGATTCCCCCTAGGAGAAGACAGCCATGATCTGGAGTACGGCTGGCCCCAGCAACACGATGAAAAGAGTCGGCAGGATGAAGAAGATCAACGGAAAGAGCATTTTCACGGGCATCTTCATTGCATGTTCTTCCGCCCGCTGCCGCCGCTTGATCCTCATATCTTTAGCTTGCGACTTCAGTACGCCGGCGATGGCAATGCCGTATGTGTCTGCCTGGACTACCGCGCGGATGAAACTTCGGACGTCTGGAACGTCCACCCTCTCGGCGAGCGCCAGGTAAGCTTCCTTCCGAGACCGGCCTACCTGGATATCTTGAAGAGTCCTGATCAGTTCGTCGGCGAGCGGTCCGCGGCCATTTTCAGCGGCCCTGCCCATGGCGGTCTCAAAAC